>NZ_JBMDJH010000014.1:0-119364 GCF_057809085.1 Acidovorax sp. FG48
AGAAGGCAGCAGCACCGGCAAAGAAAGCCGCTCCCGCCAAGAAGGCCGTAGCTGCGAAGAAGGCCGCACCCGCCAAGAAGGCAGCAGCACCGGCAAAGAAAGCCGCTCCCGCCAAGAAGGCCGTAGCTGCAAAGAAGGCTGCCGCACCTGCCAAGGCTGCCCCCGCAAAGAAAGCTGCACCAGCCAAGAAGGCCCCCAAGGCGCCTGCCCCTGCGGCCGCTGCCCCCGCAGCACAAACCACGCTGAACCCTCAGGCAGCCTGGCCTTTCCCTACGGGCAACAAGCCCTGATCCTGGCGCGCCACGCGCTCAACCCGGTGCACACGCACCGGGTTTTTTTCGTCTGCATCTTGGTAAGGGCTCTCCCGGGAGTTGCCCCGTGAGCAAGTTGCGCTGTATCGCCCGGCGTAACGCAACGCGGGCGACATTGGCTGAGTGGCCTGAGTGGCTTATGCCAGCGGATCGAAATCCAGCGTGTAGTTCTGTGGGCCACGCTGCGCGATCTTGAGAGCGCCCACCCGGTTGCCCAATTCGGCACAACGTACGAGTGGCCAGCCCTTTTCCAGACCAAACAGCAGCGCGCCGCGCCAGGCGTCGCCACAGCCCGTAGGGTCCACCACGGCGGCAGGTTTCACGGGGGGGACATGGGTCTTGTCACCATTCACCCAGACCTCACAGCCCTCTGCGCCCAATGTCACCACCAGCCCCTGCACCTTGCGGGAGATATCGGCCAGCGACCAGCCGGTGCGGTCGCACAGCATCTTCCCCTCGTAGTCATTGACGGTGACCCAGGTGGCTTGTTCAATGAACTGGATCAATTCCTGCCCGTTGAACATGGGCAGGCCCTGGCCCGGATCGAACACAAACGGGATGCTCGCTGCGACGAACTGGGCTGCATGCTCCAGCATGGCATCGCGCCCATCCGGCGCGATGATTCCCACGCCGACACGGCTGTCGGCACCAATGCGGTTGGCATGGGCTTGCATCATGGCACCGGGGTGAAAGGCCGTGATCTGGTTGTTGTCACGGTCCGTCATGATCATCGCCTGTGCGGTGTAGTTGTCCTGCACCTGCCCAACGTGGCGAGCACTGATACCCAGCGACTCCAGCCGCTGCAAGTAATCAGCACCATCGCTGCCCAGCATGGCCATGGGCAGTGGCTCACCACCCAGCAGCTTGAGGCTGTAAGCGATATTGCCCGCACACCCCCCGAAGTCGCGGCGCAGCGAAGGGACCAGGAAGGACACGTTCAGGATGTGCAGTTGATCCGGCAGGATCTGCTCAGCAAAACGCCCCTCGAAAGTCATGATGGTGTCGAACGCCAGGGAACCACAAATGAGGGCAGCCATAGATAGTGAAACTCGGTAAGTTGTTGGGAGAAATCAGGGATAGAACGCCAGCAGCCGGTAGCCCGCCACACGTGCACCGCCCGTGGTCACGAGCACCGACACCGAGGTGCCCCACTCCCCCTTCGCGGGCAACTCCGCCGGCGCGGCCATGTCGGTGGGCAACAAGACCCGCCGCAACACGGGCTGGTCCTGCGCATCGGTCAAGGTCAATTCCACCGCAGGCATGGCCAAGGGGATGGTGGCGGAGCTCTTCATCGTCAGCGCCAGTTGGTAGCTGTCGCCGCGCGCCTTGTTGAAGGAAGAACTGTCGATGACCACATCGGCAATCTGGCGCACGGGCGCAAGCTCGCAGCGCAAGGGCTCGCACAGTTTCACCAGCCAGGGGCGGGTGCGAGCGTCCAGCGCGGCAATGCGGTCGCGTTCCTGCACGGCAATCTGCAACGCCAAGCCCAGCAGGGAAATAAAGAACACCAGCCCCAACGCCATCCGCACGACAGGTTTGCGCCAGAACGCCTTGCGGCGCGCAGCAAGTACAAAACTGACCTCGGGGTCGGACTCCTGGTCCTCGGCCTCATCGTCGTCGTCCGCAGCCCGCCGAGGTCGCGCCCGCAGGATGGCCGCGTGCGAATCGTCCTTCACCAGTTCCATAGCCGGCGTCTCCGGGGCATCCGCCTTGGGCACAAAGTCGACGGAAGGCAGCGGAGGCGCCAGAGCAACGGACTCCCCGACCGGCGCTGGCGCGGGCTTCCGCACTTCGTCCAGAAGCGCGGCACTGGAGTCGGATGGCCGCTGCGCCAAAGCCTCCGATGCCCCCGTTGAATGGATAGGATCGCCCGACAGGTCGACGAGGCCAGCAGCATCCGCATCCAAGGACGCATCCGGTGTCACTTCGGAATCGCGAAGTTCTGCAAAAGGCAGTTCGTAACCAGCAGGGCTGGGGGGCTCGGTCACCGGCGGCAAAGGCCCTCCGGCCAAGCTGCCGGCCTCCTCGCCGACAACTGGTGTCACCGAGCCCGAGGGCACCGCCGAAGCATCCCTGTGTCCATGTACAGACCCGTTCGCATCCAATGCGGAATCACCGGCGCGTGGAGCCGTGGTGGGTTCCACTATCGGCCCCGGAATCTCCGTAGGCACTGGGGCCGATAGCGTTGCCCCGGCACCCACCGCAGCCGGGGCCCGTGGCGCGCTGTGGGCCCTCCATGCAAAGGGGGCGACGAGGTCATCCCCCAGAACTTCAGCAGAGGCTTCCTTGCGAGCGCCTGCCGTGAGAAACGCGGGCACCGCCGGGCTGGGGATATCCAGCACAGGGGCCGCAGGTACATCATGCACCGCGCTGAACAGCGGGGCGTCAACCGTGTTGGTCACCGCTGCCCGGGTAGCGGACTCCGAAACACTCCCAGTGACAGGCGTGGTCGCCTTGACGGCATTCGCAGCAGCGGGCGGAGCGGCGCCAGTTGATTTGCCGCCGCCCCACGCACCCAGCGCATCGGGCTTGCGGACGACCGGGGCTGTGGGCGCCCGCAGGTCCGTGAGCGACACATCGGGCAGCAGCGCTTCAGGCGCCACCGGCAGCAAATGGGCAGAGGCATCGAATACCTCCTTGCATTGGCCGCAGCGCACCCATCCCTCCGAGATGCGCAATTGGTCCGCCACGACCTTGAAGGTGGTGGCGCAGGACGGGCAGCGGGTGATCTGGCTCATCAGCGAAGGATTGTAGAGGCCATGCCACGGCCGCCAGAACAGCGCTCGCGCACGTTCAACGGCGTGCGGTCATCAGAATCCAGCCATCCTCGGTGTCCGCCACTTCCAGCGGCAGCCAGGGCGCATACGCCTCCTTGAGCTCATCTGCCTGGCGCTCCAGAATGCCCGCCAACACCAGATGGCCGCCCGCAGCCACATAGCTGCACAGCAGCGGGGCCAACACCCGCAACGGCGTCGCCAGGATGTTGGCCAGCACCGTCTGGTATTCGCCTTGTGCCTTGTCCGGCAGACCTGCTTTGAGCGTGACCTGATTGGCCTGGGCGTTCTGTACGGTGGACTCCACAGCCGCAGGGTCGATATCGACTGCGTCAATGTCTGTGGCGCCGAACTTGGCCGCACCAATGGCCAGAATGCCCGACCCGCATCCATAGTCCAGCACCCGCCCCAGGGGGTTACCCTGACCGGGCTGCGTAGCGCCGTTGCGCGCAATCCAGCGCAGACACATGCGTGTGGTGGGGTGTGTGCCCGTGCCAAAGGCCAGACCAGGGTCGAGCCGGATGCTGCGTACCGCCTGGGCAGGCAGTTCATGCCAGGTAGGTACGATCCAGAAATCGGGTGTGATGTCCACCGGGGCAAACTGCGACTGGGTCAGCCGCACCCAGTCCTGCTCGGGCACTTGGGCCACACCCAGCACCTGGCAGCCCACAAAAAAGTCCTGCACCACCAGCAACTGCTGCGCTTCGCGGGCCGCCACCTCGGAGGGGAACAAGGCGACCACACGGCTGCGCTGCCAGCCATCCTTGGGCGGCGGCATGCCAGGCTCGCCAAACAGCGCCTGTTCGGCGTCGGTCTGCGCATCGGCGTCTTCCACCGATACGGAAAGCGCATCCAGCGCGTCCAGCGCATCGCTGACCGCTTCAATCCGGTCCTCGGGGCACATCAGACTCAGCTCAAACATAGGCGTCTCTCGAAAAAAGTGAAATGCTGGCACCCGTTGCCAGGAGCCAGCATGTGAACGACCTGCAAGTCTGCCCGCTCAGCGCTTGTGCTGCGACAGCCACTCTTCCAGGTAGTGAATGTTGGTGCCACCCGCCATGAACTTGGCGTCCACCATCAGCTCGCGGTGCAGCGGCACGTTGGTGTTGATGCCTTCGATCACGGTTTCAGACAGCGCCGTGCGCATGCGGGCCAGGGCCTGCTCACGCGTGTCACCGTGCACGATGATCTTGCCGATCATCGAGTCATAGTTCGGCGGCACAAAGTAGTTGCTGTAGGCATGCGAGTCCACACGCACGCCAGGCCCCCCCGGTGGATGCCACGTGGTGATGCGCCCAGGCGACGGGATGAACTTGTACGGGTCTTCCGCGTTCACCCGGCATTCGATGGCGTGGCCACGGATTTCGATCTGGCGCTGGGTGAAGGGCAGCTTCTCGCCCGCCGCCACCATGATCTGCGTCTTCACGATGTCCACGCCAGTGATCCACTCGGTCACGGGGTGTTCCACCTGCACGCGGGTGTTCATCTCGATGAAATAGAACTCGCCGTTCTCGTAAAGAAACTCGAACGTGCCCGCGCCGCGGTAGCCGATCTTCTTGCAGGCGGCCACGCAGCGCTCGCCAATCTTCTCGATCAGCTTGCGGGGGATGCCAGGGGCAGGTGCCTCTTCGATCACCTTCTGGTGGCGGCGCTGCATGGAGCAGTCGCGCTCGCCCAGGTACACCGCATTGCGGTGCTTGTCGGCCAGGATCTGGATCTCAATGTGGCGCGGGTTCTGGAGGAACTTCTCCATGTACACCGCCGGGTTGCCAAACGCAGCGCCCGCCTCGGCCTTGGTCATCTGCACGGCATTGACCAGGGCCGCCTCGGTGTGAACCACGCGCATGCCGCGACCACCGCCGCCGCCGGCAGCCTTGATGATGACCGGGTAGCCGATGGCCTTGGCGATGCGGCGGATCTGCACCGGGTCGTCGGGCAATTCGCCCTCGGAACCCGGCACGCAGGGCACGCCCGCGCGGATCATGGCCTGCTTGGCCGACACCTTGTCGCCCATGATGCGGATCGACTCGGGCGTGGGGCCGATGAACTGGAAGCCGCTCTTTTCGACGCGCTCGGCAAAGTCGGCGTTCTCGGACAGGAAACCGTAGCCAGGGTGGATGGCTTCGGCATCGGTCACCTCGGCCGCCGAGATGATGGCCGGCATGTTGAGGTACGACAGTGGCGAGGGCGCGGGGCCAATGCAGACGGCCTCCTCGGCCAGCTTGACGTATTTGGCGTCGCGGTCGGCCTCGGAGTAGACCATCACGGCCTTGATCCCGAGTTCACTGCAGGCGCGCTGGATGCGAAGGGCGATTTCCCCTCGGTTTGCGACCAGGATTTTCTTGAACATGCGCGCCTTATTCGATGACGAACAAAGGTTGTCCGTATTCCACGGCCTGGCCGTTTTCGCCCAGGATGCGGGTCACAGTGCCCGACTTGTCAGCCTCGATCTCGTTGAGGATCTTCATGGCCTCGATGATGCAGATGGTCTCGCCTTCCTTAACCTGGCTGCCCACCTCGACAAAAGGCTTGGCGCCGGGGCTGGACGAGCGGTAGAAGGTGCCCACCATGGGGGACTTCACGATATGGCCCGCTGGGGCTGCGGGTGTCGACGGCGCAGGCAGCTCGGCAACTTGTGCAGCAGCGGGTGCGGGGGCCACAGGGGCCTGCACGGGGGCAGCAACGTACTGCTGGACAACTCCCCCCACGCTCTTGACGATGCGGACTTTGCCCTCGGCTTCCGTGATTTCGAGTTCAGAGACATTCGACTCGGACACGAGATCGATGAGGGTTTTGAGTTTTCGCAAATCCATGGAAGCTCCAACGGCTATAAAACTGAATAGGGCGCGAATTTACTCCAATTTCACCCTATCGCAGTCTTCCACCCGCATTTTTCATGAACTTCGACATGGGAAAGTGCCGTTTCATCGAGAGAAGACACGTCGAGAACCCCTATGCAGCCCGTGTATATGGGCGCGCATCCTCAACGCAGACCTGCCCAAAGCTGCAAATCCTGGGTGGTCACTTGCCCCATTTTACGATGCAGCACTTTCCCCTCCCCGCCCAGGACCACCGTGAACGGCAGGCCTCCTGTCAGGTTGCCCAGCGACCGCCCCAGGTCTGTGCCGCCCAAACCGGCGAGCCCCACGGGAAAATCGAGCGGGATACGGGTCAGGAACTTGCGCACCGCCGAAGGCTGATCAATCGCCAAACCCAGCACTTGCCAGCCTTTAGCAGATTGTTCGCGATAGAAGGCGTTGAGCATGGGCAGCTCTTCCACGCAAGGTGGACACCACGTGGCCCAGAAATTGAGCAGCAGCGGCTTGCCTGCCAGGGACTTCATGGCCACGGTGCTACCGGCGGGCGTTTCAAACTCCAGCCCCCAGAGCGCCTGCTCGGCCCCCGGCTCCACGGCATGGGGCTGAAATTTCCACCATGCGAAGCCCGCGCCACCCAGAGCCGCAGCCCCAGCCACCCCCGCATACAACAGGCGCCTGCGCGCTGCCGAGGGAGCAGAGACATCGGGAGTCACCGGGGCGAGAGATTCAGCAGGCTGTGTCATGGGGTCGTGGTTTCCTGAAGCAAGCGGCGCACGGCCGTGATGTCACCGCGCGGTGTCCGGCCCTTCGAGTCGGGTTTGAGCGCACCCCGCAGGTCGTCCAGGTCATAGATCAGCAGGTGCACACCGATCATTTCATTGAGCTCGGGCGATTTGCTACCCAGGCTCAGCGCCTCCACCGATTCGCCATGAAAGCCAGTGACCGTTCGCGGTTCGTAGTCCACATGATGATCGATCAGCGCGATCTCTGCCGATTTGGGGTCATCACAGAACAATTGCAGGTAAATGTCTGACAGGCGCGTGGCCGTGCCATGCCACACCGCCCCCGCCAGATGCGGCCGAAAGGCCGCCATGCGGTCCATCCACACCAGGGCCAGTTGGCGTAACGCCCGCAGCTCGCGCGGCTGGGTATCGGCACAGAAGAGCTGGATGTACTCCCGCACCGCCTCTTCCACCAGATCATTGTCCGGCAGCGGGGTGCGGGCCGGCAGGCCCATCTGCCGCAGCGCCCGGCGCTTGGCGGGGCCCCATTCCAGCCCCTCTTCCACCACCAGGCGGGCGGTCGTTTGGGCGATTTCATCGCTCAGGGGTGTGTGCATGGCAGCGGTGGGGAACTAAAGAACCTGCATTGTGGCGCGAAGCCGTGACACGGCGGCCGATGGCCCCAGGCCGCACTGGCGACCCAGACAACCGACGCGCAGAGGAACTACTATTTTGAGAGCACCTAAGGCAGACAGAGTGGGTACCTGCAGTCCTTTTTGCCTTGAAGGAGGCACCCACCCCCCGGCCTTAGAATCTGCGCCCATGCATATACACATACTGGGCATCTGCGGCACGTTCATGGGAGGCCTCGCTGCCCTGGCGCGCGAGGCAGGGCACAAGGTGACGGGCTGCGACGCCGGGGTCTACCCACCCATGAGCGACCAGCTCCGCGCGTTGGGTATCGACCTGATCGAAGGCTTCGGCGCCGACCAGCTCGCGCTTCAGCCCGACATGTTTGTGGTGGGCAATGTTGTCAGCCGCGCCCGGCTGGCCGACGGCTCCCCCAAGTTTCCGTTGATGGAAGCCATTCTGGACGCAGGCCTGCCTTACACCAGCGGCCCCCAATGGCTGGCCGAGCATGTGCTGCAGGGTCGCCATGTGCTGGCCGTGGCTGGCACGCACGGCAAGACCACCACCACCTCGATGCTGGCGTGGATTCTGGAATCGGCCGGGCAGCAACCGGGCTTTCTGATCGGCGGCGTGCCTCTGAACTTTGGCGTGTCTGCGCGCCTGGGCGCTGCGCAGCGCCCCGCGCCAGCCGCCACGCCGCTCGGCGCCGCACCGCTGTTCGTGATCGAGGCCGACGAATACGACACCGCCTTTTTCGACAAGCGCAGCAAGTTCGTGCACTACCGGCCCCGCACCGCCGTGCTGAACAACCTAGAGTTCGACCACGCAGACATCTTTGACGACCTGGCGGCCATCGAGCGCCAGTTCCACCACCTGGTGCGCACGGTTCCGCCCTCGGGACGCGTGGTGGTCAATGGACTGGAAGAAAGCCTGGCCCGCGTGCTGCACACCGGCTGCTGGAGCGAGGTGACCAGCTTTGGCGCTGCCGTCAGCGACTTTCACGCCGTGGGTGACCCGCAGGCTTTTGATGTGCTGCACCAAGGGCAAACCGTGGCGCGCGTGGAATGGACGCTGACCGGCGTGCACAACCAGCTCAATGCGCTGGCAGCCATCGCGGCGGCCCACCACGTGGGCGTGGCGCCCGCACAGGCCGCGGCAGCTCTGGGCAGTTTTCAGAACGTGAAGCGGCGCATGGAGCTGCGTGGCACGGTGGGCGGCGTGGCCGTGTACGACGACTTTGCCCACCACCCTACCGCCTTGCGCACCACGCTGGACGGCCTGCGCCGTACTTTAGGCGCTGGCGCACGCATCCTGGCGGTGTTCGAGCCCCGCAGCAACACCATGAAGCTGGGTGCGATGAAAAGCCAGCTGCCCTGGGCGCTGGAGCCCGCCGATCTGGCCTTTTGCCACACGGCAGGGCTGGACTGGGATGCCGCACAGGCGCTGGCATCGCTGGGCGTCGGGCCCGGCCAGCGCGCCCAGACGGCGCCGGACATCGATACGCTGGTGGCCCAGGTCACCCAGGCCGCACGCCCGGGCGACCACGTGGTGTGCATGAGCAATGGCGGCTTTGGCGGCATCCACGCCAAGCTGCTGCAAGCACTACAAAAATAATAGCTGCTAGCGCATATTCCACTAGCGCTAGCAGCCAATTTCTATCAAATGGCGTTCAGAACGTGACCGCCATGCCCGGCACGTCTACCCGCACGATGGGCTTGGCGAGTGCGGCGCTGGCGGCACGCGCAAAGTCGCGGGACCAGGTGGGGTCTTGCATCAGCGCCACACCGGCCGCGCGGGCCACGGTCAGCACCTTGTCGGCCAGCAGCACCTTGCCGCTGGCGCGCAGAGGCTCGCAGTCCAGCGCGATGAACTGATCGTCGAGCCAGCGCCGCCCCGCCTCGTGGGCCATGGGCTCGGCGCCCTCCAGATCAAAACGGTATTCCTGGTTTGCGGCCAGCTTGACCGACACTTCGCTGTGCATGATGGATCGCCTTTCTGTGTTGTTGCGGTGACTGGTGACCGCTGCTGCACGCAGAGTGCGCGCAGCAAGCGCCCCCAGTTTAGACCTTGCAATGAAGCCAGCGATCAGCGGGCACGGCGTGCCTTGACGGCGTCCGACAGCTCGGTCAGCGCCTGCAGCGAGGCGTCCCAGCCCAGGCAGGCGTCGGTGATGCTCTTGCCGTATTCGAGTGCCGAAGGATCGTCCTTGCCAGGCGTGAACTTCTGGGCGCCTGCCGTCAGGTGGCTTTCGATCATCAGGCCGAACACGCTGCGCGAACCACCCGCCACCTGGGCCGCCACGTCGCGGGCCACGTCCAGCTGCTTTTCGTGCTGTTTGCTGCTGTTGGCATGGCTGCAGTCCACCATCAATGTGGCAGGCAGCTTGGCAGCTTCGAGGTCCTTGCAGGCGGCGGCCACACTGGCGGCGTCGTAGTTGGGCGTCTTGCCGCCGCGCAAAATCACGTGGCAGTCCTTGTTGCCCTTGGTGTTCACGATGGCAACCTGGCCGTTCTTGTGCACCGACAGGAAGTGGTGGCCCCGGCTCGCCGACTGGATGGCGTCTGTGGCGATGCGGATGTTGCCGTCCGTGCCGTTCTTGAAGCCGATGGGCGCCGAGATGCCCGAGGCCAGCTCGCGGTGCACCTGGCTTTCGGTGGTGCGCGCGCCAATCGCGCCCCAGCTGATGAGGTCGCCGATGTACTGGGGCGAAATCACGTCCAGGAACTCGCTGCCTGCAGGCATGCCCAGGCGGTTGATCTCGATGAGCAGCTGGCGCGCAATGCGCAGGCCTTCATCGATGCGGTAGCTTTCGTCAAGGTAGGGGTCGTTGATCAGCCCCTTCCAGCCCACGGTAGTGCGTGGCTTTTCGAAGTACACGCGCATCACGATTTCGAGTGTGTCGGCGTACTGGGTGCGCACGGCCATCAGGCGGCGGGCGTACTCGACAGCAGCGGCAGGGTCGTGGATGGAGCAAGGGCCAATGACCACCAGCAGGCGGTCATCTTTGCCAGCCATGATGTTGTGGATGTTCTTGCGGGTCTGGGTGATCAGCGATTCGACCGGCGTGCCGCCGATCGGGAAGAAGCGGATCAGATGCTCGGGAGGAGGCAACACGGTGATGTCCTTGATACGTTCGTCGTCGGTCTGGCTGGTTTTCTCGACGCTGCGGTACCAGGCATCGCTGGTGGGGTTGGTAGTGGCCGTCATGGTTGCTTCCTCGTGGAGTCGGTTGGAGTGGATGGAAAAACGGGAGGGCTGAAAAACAAAAACCGCCGGGCTTTGCAGCGTCGGCGGTTGGTATGGGGAGGTTGTGTGTGCTTGCGCGTTTTCCTCTCATCCGCCGGGGACCGAGATAAAAAACCAAAAATAAAACGCGCTGCGAACTTGCATGGCAGCCAATGTAGCACAGGAGTGCGCCGGTTCGGCCCCCTCGGCCTGTTGCGAATGCACGACACGCGCCCGCTTACAACACGTGGCGCTCCGGCCATTCACCGCCGGCCGCCCCGAAACCATGCCCGCAAGCGCTGCAGTGCCGAGGGCTTGCGCGGCGGCGGCATGTCCTGCAAATCGCTTGCCGGATTGCTCTGGTGCTCGTACATGTCGATGAGCAGCAACGCCTCGCCCAGCGTGCGCCAGGCCAGTAGTTCGAACTGGTCGAAACTGGCGCTTTCTTTGGTGCTGCGCTGCTCCAGCATCGACTGCCAGTCGGCAATGGCGTTGCGCAGCTCTCTCAGTGCGCGCTGGTAGGCGCCAAACTCGTACAGCGCGTGCCATGCTGAGCCCAGGCCGGTCAAAAACAGCTGGTGCTCACGCGCGCTGTGGGACAAGGCCACCACGCGGCGGGTGATTTCGGTGGTGTCGGTGCTGGTGCGGCGGGTGCGCACCACCTCGTCGATCTGGGTGGACAGCACGCCCAGGCTGTCACGGAGCTGGCGTGAATCTTCGTCCGCCACGCCTTCGCGCAAGAAGCGGCTGATGTCTCCAAACGACTGGAGCGTCAGCAGTTGACTGGGGCGCGTGGCGGGCATGGTGTCACCCATTGTGCGCTGGCCAATGCGCAGTACAAGCCCCGAAAAGCAGGTGAAAACGCGAAGTCACGCACCACCCAAGGTCTGCCGGCAGGCTGCCAACGCAACCCTCAGGCCGTACCGCCCACCGTGAGGCCTTCGATGCGCAGCGTGGGTTGCCCCACGCCCACGGGCACGCTCTGGCCTTCCTTGCCGCAGGTGCCCACGCCGCTGTCCAGGCGCATGTCGTTGCCGATCATGGTCACTTTCTTGAGCGACTCCGGGCCGCTACCGATGATGGTGGCGCCCTTGACGGGGTACTGGATCTTGCCGTTTTCCACCCAGTACGCCTCGCTGGCCGAGAACACGAACTTGCCCGAGGTAATGTCCACCTGCCCGCCCCCGAAGTTGCTGGCGTACAGACCCTTCTTGATGCTGGCGATGATCTCTTGCGGGTCCTTGTCACCGCCCAGCATGTAGGTGTTGGTCATGCGCGGCATGGGGATGTGGGCATAGCTCTCGCGCCGGCCGTTACCGGTGGGCGCCACGCCCATCAGGCGGGCGTTCAGGGAGTCCTGGATGTAGCCCTTCAAGATGCCGTCCTCGATCAACACGTTGCGCTGGCTGGCGTGGCCTTCGTCGTCCACGTTCAGCGAACCTCGGCGGTCTGCAATGGTGCCGTCATCCAGCACCGTGACGCCCTTGGCCGCCACACGCTGGCCAATGCGGCCGCTGAACGCGCTGGAGCCCTTGCGGTTGAAGTCGCCTTCCAGCCCGTGGCCGATGGCCTCGTGCAGCAGGATGCCGGGCCAGCCCGAGCCCAGCACCACGGTCATCTCGCCCGCCGGGGCGGGGCGGGACTCCAGGTTGACCAGGGCCGCATTCACGGCCTCGTCCACGTATTTACCCATCTGCTCGTCGTCGAAATAGGCGAGGCCAAAACGGCCACCGCCGCCTGCAGAGCCCATCTCGCGGCGACCGTTCTGCTCGGCAATCACGGTCACTGACAACCGCACCAGGGGGCGCACATCCGCCGCGAGGGTACCGTCGGCGCGCGCTACCAGCACCACGTCGTATTCGCTGGCCAGCCCGGCCATCACCTGCGCCACGCGCGGGTCCTTGGCGCGGGCGCGCTGCTCCAGCCGCTCCAGCAACGCCACCTTGGCCGTACTGTCCAGCGAGGCGATGGGGTCCACGCCCGGGTACAGGCTGCGGCTGGCCGCTACCTTTTTGGGAGCTACTCGCGCTTTACCTGCCTGCGCTGCAGACGAAATAGACCGCACGGTGCGGGCCGCATCCAGCAAAGACGCCTCGGAAATGTCGTCCGAATACGCAAAGGCTGTCTTCTCGCCACTGACGGCACGCACTCCCACGCCCTGGTCGATGCTGAAGGAGCCGGTCTTGACGATGCCTTCCTCCAGGCTCCAGCCTTCGCTGCGGGTGTACTGGAAGTACAGGTCCGCATCGTCCACCTGGTGGGCGCGGATTTCGGCCAAAGCGCGGGCAAGGTGGCCTTCGTCCAGGCCAAAAGGGGTCAGCAGCAGTTCACGGGCAACATCGATGCGCTGGCTGGTGGCCGCACGCTGGGGCGCGGCAGTGGTGGAGCGGAAAGTCATCAAAGCATTTTAGGCGCCTGACCAGCCCTTGCCCGGGTGGGGGCCACATGCCCCTATGTGCACCCGGCGCACCTTCAGCGCCGCCCACCGCGTCAGGTGGCCGTCTGGTCGTCAAGCCCGGCCTCGGCCGCATGGGCTTGCACCGACTCGATGCCTGCGTCCCGGGCCTTGGCACCCGAATACATCTGGCTTTGGCCAATCACCTGGCCGTTGGCGGCTTTCAGGGTGAAATACGGCGCGCCGTTCTTGGCGCTGAGCCGACCAAAACGACCATCGTTCGGGGCGTTCTTGCGCACCGCTTCGATGCCATTCAGCGCGCTGGCGCGGGACTCGTACATCTCGCTGGTCAGGATGACCTGGCCGTTGGCGGCCAGCAGGTTGAAAACAAACTTGTCGTTTTTCGACTTTTTAAGCTCAAACTTCGCCGCCATAGGAAACCCTCCGGATGCTGAGCGGCCAAAACACGGTTGGCCAGCCGGTTTGTACCCCGAGGGCGTGCTGCGGGCAACCGCCTGCACAAGGCCCTACAACGCGGCAGGGAGAGGGTCCTTGGTTTCCTGCTTCTGGGACCGCGCCACCGACATCAGGATGCCAAGTGCCAGCCCCAGGGTGACCATGGCCGTGCCGCCATAGCTGATGAAGGGCAAGGGCACGCCCACCACCGGCAGGATGCCGCTGACCATGCCCATGTTCACAAAGGCATAGGTGAAAAAGATCATCGACACTGCGCCCCCCATGAGACGGCCGAACAAGGTGCTGGCGCCCGCCGCGATGGCCAGCCCCCGCCAGACCAGCAGCAGAAAACACACCAGCAGGAACAGGTTGCCTGCCAGGCCAAATTCTTCCGAATAGGCAGCAAAGATGAAGTCGGTAGTGCGTTCGGGGATGAACTCCAGGTGGGTCTGCGTGCCCGCCATGAAGCCCTTGCCCCACAGGCCGCCCGAGCCAATGGCGATCATGCCCTGGATGATGTGAAAGCCCTTGCCCAGCGGGTCGCGGGTGGGGTCCAGCAAGGTGCAGATGCGCTGCTGCTGGTAGTCGTGCAGCACCACCCAGCGCACGCCATCCGCGCACAGCTGGTCGCCCAGCAGCACCAGGGTAGCGATGCCCACACCGCCAATCAGCACCGGCGGCAGGATCAGCTTCCAGGACAGGCCCGCAAAGAAGATTACCGACAGCCCGGCCGCCAGCACCAGCAGCGAGGTGCCCAGGTCAGGCTGCTTCATAACCAGGCCCACAGGAACGGCGAGCAGCAGGCCTGCAGCCGCAAAGTCCAGCGGGCGCAGCGTGCCCTCGCGCTTCTGGAACCACCAGGCCAGCATCAGCGGCATGGCGATCTTGAGGATCTCACTGGGCTGAATGACGATGCCTACGTTGATCCAGCGCGTCGCCCCTTTTTTGGTGATGCCAAACAGCGCCACCGCCACCAGCAGGGCCACGCCGGTGAGGTACAGCGGCACGGCACAGGCCATGATTTTCTGGGGGGGTACCTGGGCCACCATGAACAGGATGGCCCCTGCGATGAGCATGTTGCGCCCATGGTCCACAAACCGCGTGCCGTGGTCATAGCCCGACGAATACATGGCCAGCAACCCGGCGCTGGCCAGCATCAGCACCAGCAACAGGAGGGGGAGGTCAAAGCCCCGGAACAGGGGCGCCAGACGCTGGACGAGCGTGGGCTTTTCAAAAACGACGGCCATCCCCCGATTATCGGGCGGATGCCGCACACCAGAGCAGCCCACGCCCCTGCAGGGACATCGCGAGCCGCAGCCCTACCCCGCCTGCCGGAAGGCCATCACCGCCTGGTTGCGCAGGGTGCGCAGCAGGCCCAAGGCCTTGTCGTCCACCACAATGCCGCCCGGCGTGGCCTGGTCGGCATAGATGAGGGCAAAGGGCTGCCCCTTGATCTGCAGCGGCAGCAACAGAAACGACGGCGCATTGACGCCCTTGCGGTACCACTCGGGCAGCCGCGCCTGCATGCGGGGCTCGGTGGCGTCGTTGATCAGGGTGTCGGCGCCGCGCAGGCACACGGCGGCAAACAGGTCGCCCTGGGCCTTGAGCGGCACCTTGAGGGCCCGGACGGCGCTCTCGCTGCCCTCCCCCAGGCCAAAGCGGCCGGTCAGCATGTCGGTGCGGGCCTCGCGCAGGCAAAACACCATGCGCCGAAAACCCAGGGCGCGGAACATGGTCTCCAGGATCATTCGCAGCACATCGTTGAGCTGAAAACTCTCGACCATCGCGTTGGTGATGTCCTGGATGCCCGCCGCCAGCACTTCATTGACCTGCGCTACCGACACTGCGCCACCCGCCTGGGATTCGAGCACAGCGGGCAGGGGCTGCGTTTCCGTCACCCGCAACTCGTGGGCGCCGAGGGCATCGTCGGGTGCGGCTTGCGCCCCGGCGGCCGGGGGCAGCTTGAGCAGGCGGGCCGCCGGCGTGTCGGGGTCCACGCGCAGGTCCAGCGCCTCGGCCAGCGCCACCAGCTTGTGCCGCGCGCGCAGCGTGGCGTCGGCAATGGCCTCGGCCGACAGCGCCAGCGTGCGGGCGTAGCGTGTGCCCACCTGTCCCAGTTGTCCCTCTAGCTGGGCGGGCTCGCTGAACAACAGGGCACTGGCGACCTCGTTGGCCGCCATGGCGGCCCAGCGCAAACGCTCCACGCCCTGCTCGGGCGCACGCTGCATGGGCGAGCCCAGGGGTTTGCGCATGCAGCGCTGCAGGCTGTCGGGCAGGCCCCAGACGCGCGCCACGCCCACACCCAGGTCTTCAAACCCCAGGCCCAGCACCTGGACGGACGCGGCCTCCTCGCCCCCTTCCAGCCGCCCGGACGCCACCAAGCTGCGCACCTGCCGCGCCTCTTCGGGAAAGTAGAACTCGCACAGCATGCGCCCCAGGTTCTGGAACATCGCGCCGATGAAGGCCTCTTCGGCCGCCTGGCTGGTGCTGCACAGTTCGGCCGCGACCGAGCCCGCCATCATGGCGCGCAAAAATTCCTCGCGCATCTGGCTGGCATGGGCCTTGTCCTGCATGTGGTCCAGCAGCACCAGGCTCAGCGCCATGTTGCGCACCGCATTGAAGCCCACCAGACTCACCGCGCGCGACACGGTGCTGATGGTGCCCCGGCTGGCGTGGGCGTAATGCACGCTGTTGACCAGACGCAACAGCTTGTTGGTCAGCGCCACGTCTTTCAGGATTTCGTGGGTCAGGTCGCTGATGCTGTCGTCTTCCGAATTGGCCACCCGCTGGATGCGCGCCACCGAATCCGACAAGGCCGGGAAGTCGCTCTTGTGGCGCATGCGCCGCAGCAAAAAGTCCAGCGTGGCGTTGCTGGCAGCCGATGGCGCGCTGGCCGGTGCCGCCCAGGCGCGCAACGCATCCCGAAAGTCCGCCGCCGTGGCGTAGCGCTGCGCCGGGTCACGCGCCATGGCCCGTTGAAGAATGGCGCGCAGGCCATCGTCCACGCCGGGGCCCAGGTCGGCGGGCAGGGCCAGGTTTTCGTTGGCAATGCGGTACAGCGCCTGCCAGGTGTCCTTTTGGTGGATAAGGGGGCGCCCGGTCAGCATCTCGATGAGCACCAAGCCAGCGGAATACACGTCCATCGCGGGGGTGGGCGCGGCGCCCGCCGCAGCCTCCGGCGCCATGTAGGCGGGCGTGCCGCTCGCCAATTGCGCATCCGGTGCGGCCTGCACAGGGGCCGCCATGCCAAAGTCCATCACCCGGGCGTGCCGGTGCGCATCGATCATGATGTTGGACGGCTTGAGATCGCGGTGCACGATGCCCGCCTGGTGGGCGGCATGCAAGCCATCAAGCACATCCACCATGAGCGCCACGGCATCGTGGGGCGTGCAGCGCCCTTGCTGGGCCAGGTGCTCGGCCAGCGTGCTTCCGGGCACGTACTCGAACACGATGTAGGGCTGCGCGCCCTGCACATCGGCCTCAAACACCGGCACGATGTAGGGGTGGGCCAAACGCCCCACGTGGCGGGCCTCGCGCAGCCACTGCTCCAGCACGGAGGGGTCCTGGTCCTGCATGGGGCGCATCAGCTTGATGGCCACCTCGCGCTGCAGGCGCGGGTCCAGCGCCAGCCACACGGTGGCCTGGGCGCCCCGGCCCAGCTGCTTCTTGAGTTCAAACCGCCCCAGCGACGCAGGCGGCTTGTCGCCTGATCCGAGCGCCCATCGTCTGGCAGTGGAAAGCGGGGCAAAATCGGTCATGGTGCGGGTAGCAAAACCAGGCACCGCACGGTGTGGCGCCCTTGTGCACACATCTTATGCCTGCGCCAGCCCGGTTAAAGCAGTGATTCCCCTGCCCCGATCACTTTCTGTCTCATGACCACCACCCACCTGCTGTACCTGCACGGGTTTCGCTCGTCCCCCTCGTCGGCCAAGGCGCGCCAGACTGCGGCCCACGTGGCGGCCCACCACCCCTCCGTGACCTTCTGGTGCCCCCAGTTGCCGCCATCGCCGCGGGCCGCCATGGCGCTGGTGGCGCAGGGCATTGCCGATTGGCCCCGGGATTCGATGGCCGTGATTGGCTCGTCGCTCGGCGGCTTCTATGCCAGCTGGGTGGCGCAGCACGCGGGTTGCCCCAGCGTGATGCTCAACCCCGCCGTGGACCCGGCACGTGATCTGGCCCGCTACATCGGCGAGCAGACCAGCTGGCACGACCCGAGCGAGCGCTTTTATTTTTTGCCGGAGTACATTGAAGAGTTGCAGGTGCTGGACATGCGGGCCCGCCCCGCTGCCGCCCGCGAACTGGCCCTGATTGCCAAGGGCGACGAAGTGCTGGACTGGCGCGAGATGGTGGGGCGCTACCCGCAAGCTGAGCAGGTGGTGCTGGAGGGGGGCGACCACGCGCTGGGCAACTATGGGGACTACCTGCCGCTGGTGAGCCAGTTCCTGCAACTGGCCTGAACGGAACGCGCGGCAGCCGTCCGCAGCGCATGCGGTCAGGGCTTCAGGTGGGACGAAATCCGCCGCCCCTGCTCGCGCCAGCGCTCATAGTCCGCCGGGTACGCAGCACGGTATCGCTTGAGGTGAAACGCCGCCTCGTCGTCCAGCCCCAACATCGTGGCGCTTTCGATCAGCGGCTCGATCACCCGAGGCTCGGGCGAGAAGTGCAGCAGCTTGTTGGCCACGCCAAAGACTTGGCCCGCATTGCTGGGTGAAAGCTCGATGGTGGTCAGCAGCGCAAAATCGACCTGATCGGTGAAGAAAGGGGTGCTGCCCACCTTGCGAACGGTGTCCTGGCGCAGGGAGGGTGGCCGGTCGGCCAGCGGCCGGTACAGCTGGCTGACGCGGTAAAAATCCCAGCCCACATAGGCCCCGAGTGCCAGCGCGCCCACGACGACGGTGGCCGCACCCCGGCGTGCGGCCAGCGAAGTTGCCCAGCCGGGCAGCTGCCAGCGCCACAGCAACGCAACGGCCAGCAACGTGACCAGCTGGAACGGCCCGTACCACAGCGGAAACTCCAGCAGGCTGTGCAGCCCCACCAGCGCCAGCACGCCCCAGGCCAGTTGCCGTGCCGGATCGGTCTCGCGCCAGGGCTTTTCGCGCAGCACCCACACCACCACGGCTGCACAAAAGATCAGCGCCACCGGCACGCCCATCTCCACCGCCAGGTGCAGGGGCAGGTTGTGGGCGTTGTCCAGCAGCACACAAAACCGTTCCCCCGGGAACACGGTGACGTAGTGGGCGTAGTCCAACTCCCCCCAGCCCCAGCCCGCCCAGGGCTTTTGCGCGATCAGGTGCAGCACATTGGCCCACAGCACACGGCGGCTGGTGCAGCCCGGCTCTTCGTCGAGGATGCGCACAAACAGTCCGTCCGATGCAAAACCGGTCCAGTCCAGCAGCAAGCGAGGCAGCAGCCAGGCCGCTGCGCCGTACAAGATCAAACCCACCAGTCCCAGCCCCAGGACCAGGCGCCCCCACGACACCCGCCAGCAGAACATCAGCCCCAGCATCAACAGCCACTGAACGGCCCCGGTGCGTGAGGCCGTGGCGGCACTCGACATCGCCAGCAACGCCAACGCCCAGGCCACCAGCAACCCCGTCAACCACCCGGGCCAGGCCTTTCCTCCCTGCACAGGGGCGGCGATGCCGGGGTGGTCCAGACGTGCCTGCATCTGGGCCAGGGCCCACAGCAGCGCCCAGACGCCCAGGCTCAGCAACGTTGCCTGCTGGTTGCGCTGGCGCAGGTTGCCAATGGCCTGCCCCAGGGTGGAGGGCTGCACGCCGGGCAGGCCGGGGTCCCCCACAAAATACTGCAGCAGCCCGATGGCCGCACTGGCCAGCGCTGCGACCAGCAGGCCGGCGGCCAGCATCCGGCTCGACACCAGGGCGGGCGCCCCCCCGGTCTCCCCCTGCTGACCCCGCCCCGGCGTACTGCCGCAGCGAGCCAGGGCCAGCAACACCAGCACCGCGCCGCAGCCCCAGGACGCCAGCAGGGGCCAGAAGTTGTTGATGGGGGCCTGCGTGAAGCAGAACAGGAACGGCAGCGCCAGTGCCAGCAGAGTCAGCGGCGTGGCCATGGTGGCAAAGGGCATGGGATGGCAGGTAGGGGCAAAAAGGCGCGCCGTGGATCATATGCGCCGCCGCCCGGGCGCCCGCTGCGCCCATGGGACAATCGCCGCCATGCACGCATTGTTTGAAGAAGCCGGCAAATTTCTCGCCGGCCGTATCCTGTCCGAAGCCGATACCTCTGCCCAAGTGGAGCTGGACTCGGGCAAACGGGTCAAGGTCAAGGCCGCCCACATCCTCCTGAAGTTCGAAAAACCCGCCCCGGCAGAACTCATCGCCCAGGCCCAGGCCGTGGCGGAGACCATTGAACTGGACCTGGCCTGGGAATTCGCTCCCGAAGACGAATTCGGCTTTGCCGACCTGGCGCGGGACTATTTCTCCGAGAACGCCACCCTGGCCCAGCAAGCCGGTGCGCTGTTCCGCCTGTACGACGCACCGCACTACTTCCGCCGTGCGGGCAAGGGCCGCTTCAAGAAGGCCTCGGCCGAGATCCTGCAGCAGGCGCTGGCCGCCATCGAAAAGAAGAAAGCCATCCTCGCGCAGATCGACGAGTGGGCAGCGCAACTGGGCCGGGGCGAATGCCCGCAGCCCATCCGCGAGCAGCTCTACAAAATCCTGTTCAAGCCCGACAAGAACGCGCCCGAGTACAAGGCCGTGGTCGAGGCCAGCCGTGCCACGCACACCGCGCCGCTCGACCTGCTGCAAAAGGCGGGTGCCATCGACTCCGCTTACCAGTTCCACTGGAAGCGCTTTTTGTTCGAGAACTTCCCCAAGGGCACGGGCTTTCCGGCAGTCACTGCACCGGTCATTGCGGACGAGCTGCCACTGTCGCCCGCACAGGCCTACTCCATCGACGACTCGCAGACCACCGAGATCGACGACGCGCTGTCGGTGCAGGGCCTGGGCACCGGCACCGTGGTGCTGGGCATCCACATCGCTGCGCCGGGCCTGGCCATCCAGCCCGGCAGCGCCATCGACCAGCTCGGCCGTGCCCGCCTGTCCACCGTGTACATGCCGGGCTACAAGATCACCATGCTGCCCGACGACGTGGTGCAAACCTACACGCTGGACGAAGGCCGCGCCAACCCCGCCGTGTCGCTCTACGTCACCATCGACGAGGCCACGCTGGAGTTCAAAGGCTCCGAGACCAAGCTGGAGCGCGTGCACGTGGCCGCCAACCTGCGCCACGACCAGCTAGACAGCGTGGTGACGGAAGAATGGCTCACCAACCCGGCGTTTGAGCACCAAAGTGACCCCAAGCGCTTGTCCGAATTGCGCCCGCAGCTATCGTTTTTGCACCGCCTCGCCAAGGACCTCAAGGCCCGCCGCGAAGTCGTGCGCGGCAAGCCCGAGAACTTCAACCGGCCGGACTACAACTTCCGCCTGGTCGGCAACAACGGCGCCGAGCCCACGGGCGACGAGCAGGTGCAGATCAGCGTGCGCCAGCGCGGCGCGCCGCTCGATCTGATCGTGGCCGAGGCCATGATCGTGGCCAACAGCACCTGGGGCAGCTGGATGGCCGAGCTGGGCGTACCCGGCATCTACCGCAGCCAGGCCAGCATGGCGCCGGGCGTGAAGGTGCGCATGGGCACCAAGGCGCTGCCGCATGCAGGCATCGGCGTCAAAGCGTATTCGTGGGCCACGTCGCCCCTGCGCCGCTACACCGACCTGGTCAACCAGTGGCAGATCATTGCCTGCGCCCGCCACGGCAAGACCGCTGCGCTGGCCGCGCCCTTCAAGCCCAAGGACGCCGACCTGTTCTCCATCATCAGCAGTTTTGACGCGGCCTACAGCGCCTACAACGGCTACCAGGCGGGCATGGAACGCTTCTGGACGCTGAAGTATGTGGAGCAGAACGGCATCACCGAGCTGAACGCCACCGTCTTCAAGGAAGGTCCGGGCGGCAGCTTCCTCGTCCGCGCGGACGACATTCCGCTGGTCTTCCCCGTGCTGGGCGCGCAGAACCTGCCGCGCGGCGCGCGCCTCAAGGTCAAGCTGGGCGAGGTGGACGAAATCACGCTGGATATCCACGGCACCGTGATCGAGCGCCTGGACGACCCCGCAGACACCAGCGACGATGGCCCCGTGGATGATGCCGAGGACGACGACACCGTGGCCGGCCCGATTGCGATTGCGGTGGATGTGAACGAGGCCCCCGCCGACGCCGCTGCAGCGGCCCCCACCGCTTGAAGGCCCGGACAGCCCCCTGATAATTGCCGGCGATGAAACTCCCTGCCTTCCTCCGCACCTTCAGCACGCTGCAGCTGGCGCTGGGCGTCTCCATCGCCGTGCATGCCGCACTGATCTCCGTGCGCTTCATCGACCCCGAGGGCTTCAACCGCGTGTTCCAGGACACGCCACTCGAAGTCATCCTGGTCAACGCCAAGTCCAACGAGCGCCCCGACAAGGCCCAGGCGATTGCCCAGGCCAATCTGGCGGGCGGTGGCGATGCAGAGAAGGGCCGGGCCACCAGCCCCCTGCCGTACACCGCGCTGACCACGGTGGGTGACGACTACGAAGAAGCCCAGCGCAAGATGGACGCGATGCAGGAGCAGCAAGCCCAGCTGCTGGCCCAGCTGCGCAAACAGCTGGCCACCATGCCCGTGCCCGATCCGCGCCAGGCCAGCCAGAGCGCCGAACAGGCCAGCGAGCAGGAAAAGCGCCGCCAGCTCGTCAAGCTGCTGGCCGAGATCGAAAAGCGCATCAACGAAGAAAACTCGCGCCCCAAGAAGCGCTACATCAGCCCCGCCACCCGCGAAGAGGCCTATGCCATTTATTACGACGCGCTGCGCCGCAAGGTGGAAGACAAGGGCACCGAGAACTTCCCCGAACAAGGCGGCCGCAAGCTTTATGGCGAGCTGACGATGATCGTCACCGTCAACCACGACGGCCGTGTGCTGGGCACCGAGATCGTGCAAGGCTCGGGCAACAGCACACTGGACCGCCGCGCCGAAGCCATTGCCCGCGCCGCAGGCCCGTTTGGCGCCTTCGATGCCGAGATGCGCAAGAAGGCCGACCAGATCGCCATGGTGGCGCGCTTCAAGTTCACCCGCGACCAGACCCTGGAAACCGTGGTGAAGTAACTGCCCGGCGGGGGGTAGTAACGAGGCGTGCCAAGCAGGCCTCCGAGCCCACCCACCCGCCCCACAGAACACACCGCAAGGCCGCCCGTACCGCCAGCCCCACGCAGCCCTAGCCACTCCATGACATCCCCCGCCTCCCCTGCCGACCTGTACTGCGTGATGGGCAACCCCGTGGCCCACAGCCGCTCGCCTGCCATCCACGCCCGTTTTGCCGAGCTGACCGGCGAACACATTGCCTACGAACGCCGCCTGGTGCCCATGGACGGTTTTGCCCAGGGCGTGCGCGCGTTTGCCGCTGAGGGCGGGCGCGGCTGCAACGTCACCGTGCCCTTCAAGACCGAAGCGCCGGGCCTGGCCACCGAATGCAGCGAGCGCGTGCAACTGGCGGGTGCGGCGAACACCCTCACCTTCCGCGCCGACGGCAGCATCTACGCTGACAACACCGATGGCCTGGGCCTGGTGGCCGACATCACGCGCAACGCGGGCGTGTCGCTGGCCGGGCGCGATGTGCTGCTGGTGGGCGCCGGGGGCGCCGCCGCAGGTGTGTTGGGCCCGCTGTTGCTGGCGGGGGCCCGCCACATCACTGTGGCCAACCGCACCCTGGCCAAGGCGCAGGCGCTGGTGCAGTCGCACAGCGCCTTGGCTGCGCTACAAAAAGCAGAGCTGTCAGCGCAAGAACCACTAGCGCTATCGGCCCATTTCGATGTAATCATCAACGCCACGGCCAGCAGCCTTTCTGGCGGCGGCATCCCGGTGCCCGCCAGCGTGCTGCGCCCCGGTGCCCTGGCCTACGACATGATGTACGGCCCCGCAGCACAGGGCTTCCTCGACTGGGCCCGGCAGCACGGCGCCGTGCCCCGTGACGGCCTGGGCATGCTGGTGGAGCAAGCCGCCGAGGCTTTCTTGCTGTGGCGCGGCGTGCGCCCGCCCTCGGCCCAGGTGCTGCGCGAAATGCAGCAATCTGCCACCGCCTGACCCCCCGGGGACGCCACGATGAAAGCCGTGCTGCGCTGGCTGGGACTGCTGGTGATCGCCTTCGTGGCGCTGCAGCTGTTCTTTGTGCTGCGCATTGCCGCCATGGCAGCCATCAACCCCGAGTCCACCACCTTTCAGCGGTCCGAAGCCTGGACGCTGCTGGCCAGCAAAGGCCATGTGCCCTGGCGCCAGCAATGGGTTCCGTACGCCGACATCTCTGACCACCTCAAGCGCGCGGTGATCGCCTCGGAAGACGATGGTTTTGTGAACCACGATGGCGTGGACTGGAACGCCATCGAAAAAGCCTGGGAGCGCAACGCCAAGGCCGAAGCCCAGGCCAGCAAGGCGCAGGCCCGCGCCCCGGAGCGCCCGGTGCGTGCCCCGAAGATCCGGGGCGGCTCCACCATCACCCAGCAACTGGCCAAGAACCTGCTGCTGTCGGGCGAACGCACGCTGCTGCGCAAGGGGCAGGAATTTGTTCTCACACTGGCGCTGGAGCAGTTGCTCTCCAAGCAGCGTATCCTGGAGATCTACCTCAACAACGTGGAATGGGGCGAAGGCGTGTTCGGCGCCGAGGCCGCTGCGCAGCACTACTTCCGCAAAAGCGCCAGCCGCCTGAGCACCGCCGAAGCTGCACGCCTGGCCGTGATGCTGCCTGCGCCCAAGCGCTTTGAGAAAACGCCCGGGTCGGCGTATCTGGCAGGACGGACACGCACGATCCTGGGGCGCATGGGGAGTGCTGAACTACCTTGAGAAGCTAGCAAAGCTTCAAGCGGCCAAAGGCAAAGTTATCAGTCATCGTGATACCCAATCTACGCTCTGCGCTTAAACCAGACGAGCGTTATGACACAACACCAAAAGCAGCCCGGGGGGCGCTATTGCACTAAAAATACTGTTGAAGTGCTCTCTGTCCATGTCGTACCACCGTCCTTGGTCGAGAAAACCTTGCCTCTACCTGTTACAGGATCAAATGTGTAACGAGGAGGATTACACCCGGATGTCATCGGTTGAAAGACCAAAACAAGTTCTGGCTCGACATATTCGACTTTAGTTGGCACCCCACTACCCAAACAAACCCGGTCAAAGCTACCAATGAAGTTTGTCTTACCGGACTTGGTATTGACCTCGAAAGTTGACGACCACCCTCCGGATGACGAGAACTGAACTTTAATCACCTCCTGCGAAAGCCATCGCTCGGCGGCGGTGCGCCGCTCAACCTGCGATTGAGCACTGGCAAGACATGAGGCCGCAACAGCAGCTATTCCGATCAGCATCACAAACATCTTCATAACAGTCCTCCTAGAAAGAGACCTACTATTAACGCCACGAACGAACACCCACACGGCATGCTTAAATAATTGGACATCTCCCTGCAAAGGGATCATGTCAAGGCAAAGCCGGAGTATTGGGATATCAGCGACTCAATGTAACTATAAAGAGGCGCTTGCACGGCATCTTATCCTTCGCCACTGACTGGCATGAGTCGGCCTGGCAGAGCAAAAAAAGCCTCCTTTGTAGCTCGGCGCTAAAAGCATGAATTGAGCGTACAAAATGTCAAAGTAGTTCAGTGATGCCGACTTTATGCCACTCATGCTGCAGCGCAGCGACGAGTCGGTATTGAACGATTGCGACAGCCCCCGTCGCCTACACTCGCGCCCCATGGCAAGCTTGGCCCCCCTCTCCCCTCGGCACCCTGCCGGGCTGATCCCCTCGGGCGAGCTGTGGCTGCCGCGCCCCAGTCTCACGGCCTGCCTGCGTGCTGCCATCGCGCGCAGCACGGTGGGCCACACGCTCAGCGATGCACAGCGCATCAACCGCTTTCCGGCCTCGCCGCTGTGCAGCCTGAGCTGGTGGTTTGAAGGCCGCAGCGAGGCCCTGGTGGCCGAGCGCCCCGACTCCATGCCCACGGAGCACAGCCCGCGCGAGGCCTACCCCGGCCGCTGGGTGCTGGCCGGCCCGCAGACGCGCCCCACCTCCAGCTACTGCGCCGGGCCCACACACGCCATGATGGTGATGTTCATGCCCGACGCGCTGCACCAGCTCACCGGCGTGGACCCTGGGGCCCTGACCGATCGCATGGTGGACGCGCAATCGCTGTTGCCACCCGATTGGCTGGCGCTGTGCGAGGCAATGCAGAACCTGCCCGACAACGCGGCCCGCCTGCAGCACCTGGAAGATTTTCTGGAGCCCCGCTGGCAGGCCTGCCGCCCCGCACAATCCTTGCCCACACAGCGCTACGGCGACTGGGCTGCACACCTCGCACAGCGCGCCGCCCTGTCCGCCCCGGGCCGCAGCCTGCGCCAGTTGGAGCGGCGCATCAAGCGCTGGGCTGGGCTGCCCCTGCGCGAACTGCGCGGCTTTGGCAAGGCCGAGCAGGCGTTCTTTGACACCATCGCGGCCGAGGCTGCGCAAGGCAGCGTCAAATGGGCCGACGTGGCAGCGGGCGCCGGGTTCTCGGACCAGTCGCACCTGTGCCGCGTCACACGCCGCATCACCGGCTACGCACCGCAGGCGCTGTACGACGGCATCTATGGCGACGAGGCCTTCTGGGTGTACCGGATCTGGGTGTAGGGCAACAACGCGGAGCCCACCCGGGGTGCGGTCCCACTCACGGGATGTGCGTTTCCTGGAAGGTCACCCGGCGCCGCTGCGGGTCGAAGAGGCCGCCCTCGGGCAGCACATGCATGCGGATATCCGCAGCCTTGGCCATGGGGCCGTCGTCGTCCACGATCTGCGCCCGGCGGGCGTCAAAGAGCTTGACGTAGTAGTTGCCCAGCACCTCCCACAGGCCGTCCGGGCGCACCAGCAGGGCGGTTTCCTCGTCAATGCCCACACCGATCAGCTGGGGGTGGTCCAGCACCGCGCTGATGAGGCGGTTGTAGCGGGCGCGATGCATGAAATGCTGGTCCACGATCGCACCCCGGAAGAGGCCAAAACCGGGTGCCAGCTCTTTCATGCCTCGGGCGATGTTGACCTGCTCTTCTTCATCGGAGTTGCGCGGCGCCCGCCATTTGCCGGTGAGCATCAACCGGCTCATGACCGAGGCCCCGGCCGACGTTCCGCCCACCACCGCCCCGGCCACGTAGCGCGACTCGATGGTCTGCAATGCGCGGGTGCCCACCAGCAGCGTGGACAGGCGCGACTGGTCGCCGCCGGAGAACCAGAATCCCGTGAAGCCCTCCAGCATCTGCACCACGGCAGCGCTGTTGGCCTCACCGGGGCGGATGTCCACCACCTGCGCAAACGCGCCCAGGCGGCTGAAGTCGCGGGCCACTTCCAGGGCCTCCTCGTCCGACTTGGAACTGGCCATGGGAAACACGGCAATGCGGGCGTTCTCTGCCCCGGCCAGCGCCACAAACCGCTGCTGCACGCTGACAGGCGTTTCCCCGCCCCCCACGATCAGCAAGTGGCCCTGCGGCCGGACAAAGAGCCGCAAGACGGCCGCCAGCCTCGCCGCATTGGCAGAGCCCGCCTGCGCCGACGGGGGCTGCGCTGCCAATGGCGCTGCGGGCGGGGTGGGCACGGTAATGGCGCCAGGCAAGGCGGGGGATGCGACCGGAGAGGCGGGCGCGGCCACCCAGGGCGCCCCCGCCGTGGCCGGCTGCGCCTGGGCGCAATGCATCCCCCACAGGCACGACAGCAAAGCCGCCGCCCACGCCACGGCGGAGCGTCGCCCCAAGGGGCGAAGGCACCTGCGCAGCAACAACACAACGTCTAGAACCATGGACCCACGGAAGGAAAAGGGAAGTAAAAACGCAAGGCGCTCCGCCCAACATGACGGGGTGGAGCGAGCTGGCACAAGGCAATCACGGCCGCGCAGCCACCAGCAGCGGCCCGCACACCAGCACGCCAATGCACCGGGCCAGATAGGCGCTGCGGCGCACAAAACAAGGTGCGAAGGGGAAAGGAAGCGGTGGATTCTAGGCAAACGCTGCGAGGCACCCTCTGCACGAGTCAGCGCGCCGTGTACATCTGCGGGCTCGGGCGGTCTGCGGCGTTGCAAATACTCGCAATAGCTACGGCTATTGCTGCGTTTTGCGCCTTGCAGCCCATCCCGATCCGCAGTGCCCACTTGCCACTCGATTCGTGCAGAGGATGCCTAGCGCTCCTGCGCACGCCGTTTGGCAAAGCGCATCCAAGCCTGCCCGTATCATCCCCGCCATGCTTGCCAAGTTGATGAGTTTCCTTCTGCTGGGGATCGTGCGGTTTCTCACCGGGTCCCAAGCCCGCTGGTATGGCTGTCCGCCCAAGGCCGAGCAGCGTATCTATTTCGCCAACCACCAGAGCCATGCCGACATGGTGCTGATCTGGGCGGCGCTGCCCGAGGAACTGCGCAGCATCACGCGGCCCATTGCCGCTAAAGACTACTGGACCAAGACGCCGTTCCGGCAGTGGATCACCACCGCCGTGTTCAACGCCGTGTATGTGGACCGCCAGGCCACGCCCGCGCGGCCCACAGCGCCCGAGGCCGCAGATCCCACCGTGACCCAGGCCGCCGCAGCCGATGCCGACACGGCAGCTGCCGGGGGCCCAGACCCCTCGCCCGAAGCGCCCCCCCGCGCACCCACGCCCGAAGAACTGCGCGCCGCGCTGCCCGAATCCGACCCGCTGGCCCCGCTGGTGCGCGCGCTGGAGAGCGGCGACTCCATCGTGATCTTTCCGGAAGGCACGCGCGGCCATGGCGACGAACCCCAGGCCTTCAAATCCGGCCTGTTCAAGCTGGCGCAGATGTTTCCGCAGGTGGTGCTGGTGCCCGCCTGGATCAACAACGTGCAGCGCGTGATGCCCAAGGGCGAAGTGGTGCCGGTGCCCATCCTGTGCTCAGTGACCTTTGGCGCGCCCATCCAGCTCGAAGCAGGTGAGGAGCGCCGCCCGTTCCTCGACCGCGCGCGCCGCGCCGTCATTGCACTGCGGGAAGTCTGACCATGACCCGCGCGAAGCCCCTGACCTTGCCGAACGCTGCGCCCCAGAGCGCGCGCTGACATGAACCAATTCCTGCGCAATCTCACCGCCACCCAGCAGATCGGGGCCTTGTTCCTGGTCGTGTTCGGCATCCTGTCCATCGTCACCGTGTGGGCCTTTGTGCGCAATCTGCGCGAGCACCCGAGCGACGACCCCGAAGCCGAAGCCCAGGCCCTGGAGGCCCGGCGGTTCTGGGGGCTGCTCAAGACCTCCTGGGTCATGGCCACCGTGTTCTGGGTGGGTTGGGTGCTGGGCGAGACAGTGGCCACCGTGCTGTTTGCCATCGTGGGCTTTTTTGCGCTGCGCGAGTTCATCACCCTGTCGCCCACACGCCGAGGCGACCACCGCAGCCTGGTGCTGGCGTTCTTCGTGGTGCTGCCCCTGCAGTTCTGGCTGGTGGGCAGCAAGCACTTCGACCTGTTCACGGTGTTCATCCCCGTGTACGTGTTCCTGGCGCTGCCGGTGGTGAGCGCACTGGCCAACGACCCGCAGCGGTTTCTGGAGCGCAATGCCAAGCTGCAGTGGGGCATCATGGTCTGCGTGTACGGCATGAGCCATGTGCCCGCGTTGCTGCTGCTCGACTTTCCGGGCTACCGCGACAAGGGCGCGTTTCTGGTGTTCTTCCTGGTGTTTGTGGTGCAGACGTGCATGCTGGTGCAGCACCTGCTGGGGCGGCGCTTTCCGCACAAGCCGGTGGCACCGCAGGTGAGCCAGAGCTTTCAGTGGACCAGCTGGCTGGCTGGCGTGACCGCCGGGGGCCTCGCGGGCGGCCTGCTCACCTTCATCACCCCCTTTAAACCCGGCCAGGCGCTCGGCATGGCGCTGCTGGCCTGCGTGGCGGGCAGCCTGGGGCACTTGGTGATGAAGGCGTTGAAGCGCGACCGGGGCATCACCAGCTGGGGCATGCAGGGCATGTCCGTCACCGGTGCGGGTGGCCTGCTCGACCGGGTGGACGCGCTGTGTTTTGCGGCACCCGTGTTCTTCCATTCGGCACGCTGGTACTTCGGTTTGTAGAAAAATCGGCCGATAGCGCTAGTCCCCATTGCCCCAATAGCTATAAAAACGAGAGCAAATGCGCATCCTTGGTATTGACCCCGGCCTGCAGACCACCGGCTTCGGCGTGGTGGACATGGACGGCCACCACCTCAGCTACGTGGCCAGCGGCACCATCCGCACCACCACCCTCGCACTGGGCGATCTGCCTGGGCGCCTGAAGATCCTGTTCGACGGCATCACCGAGGTCGCAGCCCGCTACCAGCCCGATGTAGCCTCGGTCGAAATCGTGTTCGTCAACGTCAACCCGCAGTCCACGCTGCTGCTGGGCCAGGCACGCGGCGCCGCCATCACCGCCCTGGTGGCCAGCAACCTGCCCGTGGCCGAATACACCGCACTGCAGATGAAAAAAGCCGTGGTCGGCCATGGCCGCGCCGCCAAAAGCCAGGTACAGGAAATGGTGCGGCGCCTGCTGCAACTACCAGGCCTGCCAGGCACCGACGCCGCCGATGGCCTGGGCATGGCCATCACCCATGCCCATGCCGGGTCCGCCATGGGCCGCCTGGGCGAAGCCGCCACGCTGAACCGGCGGCAGCATGCGATGTACAAGGATGGGCGGAGTTATTGATATCCCGCCGCTGTCAGCATCGACCTATTTAGATTTGGTGAGTCGCCCGAGCTACCTTTGACCGGGGCATTTGCATCAGTTGCACTGTGAATAGCCTCGCGATGGCAGGGATGACGTCTCACGCGCAATCCGCCTTGCCAACATGACGGATGACTGAACGGCATCAAAGCTGGCGCCGGTCCCAGGCCAGTAGAGACCACGCGGTCCTAAGCAAAGCGTCAAGATCTGCGGCTTGGTATCAATCTCCGCCCCTTCCCCCCGCTCCACCACCATCTCATAGCGGATGGTTGAAGCGGGTTTGCCTCGAAAGGTCTCCAAGACGCGAGCGTGATAGATGTGGCGCTCCTCAGTCACTGCGTCCGCCGCCTCCGGGTGTGCACTTTTATTGTGTATTGGCGCTATGTCCACGCGGGTGTGCACAACAAGGGCCGAGTAAGGTGTCTGCGCAATCGCTTTTGCCAGAAACTCCCTTTCGGCAGACGCCATGGTTTCGGCCGAGATAGTCTCCCCGGCAACTGGCATCGTTACAGCCAAGGCACCGCACATGTTCAGCCAAGAACCCACGGCAACTGTGGCTGCCAACAAGCTTCCGCGCAAATTCATGCCTCGCTCCCCGCTTCAGACGACGTTCCCTGAAAAACTGGCAAAGCTTTGCCCTGCGCCGCCCCGGAAGGAAAAGTGAATGCATCCCAGACGCCCGCGGGATATCGACTGATATTGACCTCGTTGCCCTGGTTACCCCCAAGCATGAAGTAGTGTTTGCCATCGCGGCTCTGGCCCACCGCAAATGCGACGTGCCCTCCGCCAGGCCGGCTTTTGATGCAGATAACGGGGCTTTTGAGTTCCACGCCGAAGTTGGACCACTCCTTGGCTCTGAATGCATTGGGAGGAGGCGCGTAGCCGTGCTGGGACATGACCCAAGCCACAAACGATCCACACCAAGCATCCTTTTTGCCTGAATCATCCTTGGCCCAGTATTTCGCGGCCTTGTGATACTCCATGATGCGCGGATTGGCGGTAGCCCCTGCCACTTCTTTCTGACCCAGTTCGCGTTCGGCCGTCGCGATCCAAGGAGCCCCTAAATCAGCACTGGAGGGCGCGGGGTTGGTCAACGCAAGCTTCGCTTGCACCGTGTTTTCGGCGTCAGCCCGGCACATGAGCTCGGTCATTGTTTTGCTGCCAGGCCGAATCAACCCATCCGGACGCGTTATGCCTATGCTGCGTTGAAATGCCTGAATTTTGAAAATGGTCCGCGCACCCGGCGAACCATCCGCGACCAGTTGCTGGACACCCGGCATGTCGATCTCGTTCAGCAACCGCTGAACGATCATGGTGTCGTTCAAGGAATTGCGGCCACCTTGGCCCACGGTGTCTGTGATCATCGGCGTCTCCTGTGCGCTCACTGGGTGTTCAAGGCTTTCACGCCAACTGCGTCTTCATCCGCTCCGCCCGCTCTTTTGGCGAGGGGTGGGTGGACAGAAAGCTGCTCGAATCACCGCCCGACATCGCGGCCAGCTTTTCCAGAGCGCTCACGCAGGCGCCGGGCTGGTAACGCTTGGCTTTCATGAAGTCCATCGCGTAGTCGTCGGCCTCGCGCTCGTTGCCTTGCGAGTGCTGGGCGCGCACCACTTTTTCAAACAAATCGCCCAGTTGCGAGTTGGCGATGGCGCCGGCGCGGCTGTTGCTGGACGACACGGCGTTGCGCAGGGCGCTGGTGCGCAGGGCAGCCTGGATGCGGGCCTTGCTGTGGCCCTTTTTGACGTGGCCGATTTCATGACCGATGACGTAGCGCACTTCGTCATCGGTGAACTTGTCCATCAGGCCCGAATACACACGGATGGTGCCGTTGGCCATGGCAAAGGCGTTGATGTCGGGGGTGAGGTAGACCTTGAAGTTCATCTTCAGGCCGTCATACGTGCCCAGGCCCGCCGTGAGTTTGTTCAGGCGGGTGGCATACGGGTTGCCTGCGGGGGCGATACGGTTCTGGCGGTCGCTCTCGGCGGCCATCTGGTCGAAGGCGGCCTTGACTTCGTCATCGGTCAGCGACTCGGATTTGGCCAGGTCCTTGCCGGCGTCCAGCATCTTGCCCAGGTCAAACTGCGCCCAGACGGGCGATACGGCACTCACGCCGGATGCCAGGGTCACAAGCGTCAGTAATTGGCGGCGGTCCATCGAATTCCCTCTCTCTTTGTGGTCGTTGCTTTAGGTATGGATGTTTTATTGAGCAACCTTGTGCAAGCAATGGTTCTCAAGTGCGCCGGAATATAGCGACGCCACCTCCTGTTTCCGGGGGTGGGTCCTGTCTGCAGATGTAAGAGCTGTGTGCCGATGCTCAGGGCGGTGCGGCGCGCAATCCAACAACAGCGCTAGCGACACCGCCGCATCACAACGCCTAAGGCGCCCAGCGATAGAAAGTGAAGACCTCGAAGGGCCGACTGGCTCAGCGGAAGAATCCGCCCGCCGGAGCGACGCGTCTCAGCGCCCCAACCCGCGCTTGAGTTCCTTGAGCAGTAGCAGCACCTGGTTGGACGCGTGGCGGCAGCTGCCGTTGAGCAGCTGTGCCGCCTTGGGCTGGTCGCCCGACTGGAAGGCCGTCACTACATCGGCCGCCTGCTGGTGAAAGTACTTGTGCCGCGCCACCAGCATGTCGAACGCGGGGTAGTGCCCCAGACGCACCCGGCCTGTGCCGTAGAGCCAGCGACCCAGGTCGCAGCGGTCGTCCTGACAGATGCGCTCGGGCCGCATGACTTCGTCGGAGCGGCCGTTGACCATGTCCTGCAGCTGCAGGCGCCAGCGCTCGTGGCTGGCGATGGCGGCATCGATATCGATCTCGGTCATCAGCGTGGCCGCGTATTCAGCGTCCAGCACCAGTTCGCTGCCGTTGTCTTCCATGGCCCAGGTGGTCTCGGGGCTGGTGGGGTCCTGCTCCCGGATCTTGAACAAGCGGCTGAAAAAACCCATGCGTCATCCCTTTTGCACGACTGGTCCGCGCAGCGCAGGATGGCAACCAGCGCGGAAATGTCTTGAAACATTCTGTGGTGCCTCCGCCGTTTTGGCTACCAAAAAATGACCCTCTGGTAAAAATCGGCGCAGGCAACCCTGCTGACACTGCCAGCTCTACGCCCACCGCCTGCGCAAAAGCCGCGCGCGCTGGACAATCCGGGGATGACCTCTACTCCCCGCCGCCCTGCCCTGTCCATGCTTGATCTGGTGGCCGTCCGCGAAGGCGGCACCGTGGCCGATGCGCTGCAGATTGCGCTGCGCACCGCCCAGCATGCCGAAAAACTGGGCTTTGCCCGCTACTGGCTGGCCGAGCACCACAACATGGCGGGCATTGCCAGCTCCGCCACTGCTGTGCTGGTGGGCCACATTGCCGGTGGCACCTCGCGCATCCGCGTGGGGTCCGGCGGCGTGATGCTGCCCAACCATGCCCCGCTGGTGGTGGCCGAGGCCTTCGGCACGCTGGCCGAGCTGTACCCCGGCCGCATCGACCTGGGCCTGGGCCGCGCGCCCGGCACCGACCCCACCACCATGCGTGCGCTGCGCCGCAACCGGGTGGAGACCGAAGAAGACTTTCCGCGCGACGTGGCCGAACTGCAGCGCCTGCTGGCCCCTGCCGAACCCGGCCAGCGCCTGATTGCCATGCCCGGCGCGGGCACCAATGTGCCGATCTGGCTGCTGGGCTCCAGCCTGTTTTCGGCCCAGCTGGCGGCCGAGCGGGGTCTGCCGTATGCCTTTGCCTCGCACTTTGCGCCGCGCATGCTGCACCAGGCGATTGACCTGTACCGCAATCTGTACCGCCCCTCCGCTGTCTGGCCCAAGCCCCACGTGGCCATTGGCGTGCCACTGATCGCAGCCCCGACCGACGAAGAGGCCGACTACCTGGCCAGTAGCACCTACCAGCGGGTTCTGGGCATCTTGACGGGCGACCGCCGACGCCTGCTGCCGCCCATCGAGGGCTACGCTGCGCGCCTGCAACCGCAGGAGCGGGCAGCAATTGGCGACTTTCTGGCTGCAGCCGTGATCGGTGGGCCGGACACAGTGCGTGCGGGGCTGGCGCGCCTGATAGAGGCCACCGGCGCCGACGAGCTGATGCTGGTGAGCGACGTGTACGACCCGGCACTGCGTTTGCGCTCGCTGGACATCGCCGCCCAGGCGCACGCCACGCTGGGCCAGGCCGCCGTGGCGGCCTGAGCGCCCGTCGTTTGTTCGCGCTTCAGCGCGCCAGATAGCCCCCATCGACGGGGTAATACGCCCCGGTCACAAACGACGCCTTGCTGGACGCCAGCCAGGTCACCAATTCAGCCACCTCTTCGGGCTGGCCCAGGCGGCCGATGGGGTGGGCTCCGACCAGCATGGCGTTGATGCCGGCGTCCTGCTCCAGCCCGCTGATCATGGGCGTGTGGATAAACGCTGGGCCCACCGCATTGATGCGCACGCCGTGCGCGCTGTATTCGATGGCCGCCGCCTTGGTCAACCCCACCACGCCGTGCTTGGCCGCCGTGTAGGCGGGCGCCGTGGCAAAGCCCACCGAGCCCAGGATGGACGCCATGTTGATGATCGAGCCGCCACCGTTCTTCAGCATCGCGGCGATCTGGTACTTCATGCCGTAGAACACGCCCGACAGGTTGATGTTGATGACCTGCGCCCAGCCGTCCAGCGGGTAATCGGCTGTCGGTGCCTGTGGGCCACCAATGCCCGCGTTGTTGCAGGCCACGTCCAGGCGGCCGTAGTGGGCGACGGTGCGCTGTACCAGCGCATCGCAATCCTCGGGCTTGCCCACGTCGGCCGCCACAAAGATCGCGTCGCCCCCGGCGGAGCGCACCAGCGCGGCGGTTTCCTCGCCCGCCTGCACATTCACGTCCGACACCACCACCTTGGCACCTTCGCGCGCCCACACCAGCGCAATGGCGCGACCGATGCCCGACGATGCGCCCGTTACCAATGCCACCTTGTTCTTCAGCATGAAAGACCCCTTGTTCGTTCAAAACGCCTGCAACCCGATGCCACAGATCACTTTTCATTCTGCGCGCGCAATGCGTCAGCGCCTTGACCTGTGTCATGCCCCGGGCATGGAAGCTGGGTGGAGGCACTGGGCCTTGGGTAGCGGCTACCATCAGGGGCTGCCGGTCCTGCGACGGATGTTTGCCCGTTGCAGGACTGCGTGATTTCCACGCCCACGCCCCACCACCCACGCCCGCATTTGCATGCCTGCTTTTTCCTTTGAAGCCCTGGACGCCCAAGGCCAGACCCGCAAAGGCCTCCTGGAGGCCGACACCGCCAAGGCCGCGCGCAGCCTGCTGCGGGCCCAGGCGCTGGTGCCGCTGGCGGTGGAAATGGTGCAGACCGGCCAGTCGCTGGACGGCCGGTCCGCAAGCCTGGGCCAGCGCCTCTTCACCCGGCCGGTGTTCAGCGCGACCGGGCTGGCCATCTGGACCCGGCAGATCGCCGGGCTGGTGTCGTCGGGGCTGCCGCTGGAGCGTGCGCTGACCGCGCTGTCTGAAGAAGCCGACGACGAACGCCAGCGCCACCTGGTCGCCGCGCTGCGTGCCGAGGTCAACGCGGGCGCCACCTTTGCCCGCGCGCTGTCGCAGCACCCGCGCGAGTTCTCTGACATCTATTGCGCCGTGATCGGCGCGGGCGAACACAGCGGCAACCTGGGCCTGGTGCTGGAGCGCCTGGCCGACGACCTTGAAGAGCGCCAGGCGCTCAAGGCCAAGCTGGTGGGCGCCGCGCTGTACCCGGCCATCGTGACCCTGGTGGCCATCGTGATCGTGCTGTTCCTGGTGGGCTATGTGGTGCCGCAGGTGGCCAGCGTGTTTGCAGGCACCAAGCGCGCGCTGCCGTTCCTGACGGTGGCCATGCTGGGCCTGAGCGCCTTTGTGCGCAACTATGGCTGGGTGATGCTGATCGCTTCAGTTTTGATAGCACTTGGGGCAAGATGGGCGCTCACCATCGGCCATATTCGCGAGAAGTTCGATGCCGCCTGGCTCAATCTGCCCCTGGTGGGCAAACTGGCGCGCGGCTACAACGCAGCACGGTTTGCCGGCACGCTGGCCATGCTGGCAGGCGCCGGGGTGCCGATCCTGAAGGCCTTGCAGGCGGCTGCTGAAACGCTGAACAACCGCGCGCTGCGGGCCGACGCGCTCGACGCCCTGGTGCTGGTGCGCGAAGGCGCTCCGCTGGCATCGGCCCTGGCGCAGAAAAAGCGCTTTCCGGGCCTGCTGTCGATGTTTGCACGCCTGGGCGAGCAGACCGGGCAACTGCCGGTGATGCTGCAGCGCGCAGCCCGCCAGCTCTCGGCCGAGGTGCAGCGCCGCGCCATGGCGCTGGCCACCATCCTGGAGCCGCTGCTCATCGTGGGCATGGGCCTGATCGTGATGCTGATCGTGCTGGCCGTGCTGCTGCCGATCATCCAACTCAACCAGTTTGTGAAGTGACCTTATGGCTGTAACGCTCGACGACAAGCTGGTGGTCGCTATCTCCTCGCGCGCGCTGTTCAATTTTGAGGAAGAGAACCGCGTCTTCGAGAAGGACAATGACCGCGCCTACGTGGACCTGCAGCGCCAGCGGCTCGACGTGCCTGCTGCGCCGGGCGTGGCGTTTTCGCTGGTGCGCAAGCTGCTCGCGTTCAACACCTCCGAGCACCAGCGCGTGGAGGTGGTGCTGCTGTCGCGCAATGACCCGGTAAGCGGCATGCGCGTGTTCCGCTCATGCCATGCCCACGGGCTCCCCTCCATCCAGCGCGGTGTGTTCACGCAAGGGCGCGACCCGTTTCGCTACCTGCGGCCACTGGGCGCGCACCTGTTCCTGTCCGCCAACGAAGCCGATGTGCGCGAGGCCCTGCACCTGGGCTACCCCGCAGCGCGGGTGGTGACGGAGTCGGTGCAGGCCGGCGACTCCAACCCCCACGAAGTGCGGATTGCCTTTGACGGCGACGCGGTGCTGTTTTCCGATGAAGCCGAGCGCGTGTACCAGGCGGAAGGGCTGGCTGCCTTCCAGCAGCATGAGACCGACAAGGCCGCGCAGCCCCTGCCCGACGGCCCGTTCAAACCCCTGCTCGCCGCCTTGCACCGTCTGCAGTCGGCAGGCGAGGCGGGTGGCACCGGCATGCGCATCCGCACCGCGCTCGTCACCGCCCGCAGCGCCCCCGCGCACGAGCGCGCCATCCGCACCCTGATGGACTGGAACATTGCGGTGGACGAGGCCATGTTTCTGGGCGGCCTGCCTAAGGGCGAGTTTCTGCGTGAATTCGAACCCGATTTCTTCTTTGACGACCAGACCGGTCACGTCACGTCGGCAGCGCGCCATGTGCCTGCGGGCCATGTGAACAGTGGCATCTCGAATCCGGTGCGGGTTGTGGGGAACTGACCGCCGGAGCCTCCCTTGCAAGCTTGCGGGCTCTGCCGCTCCATGCCCGGCCCTTGCGAAAAGATCTGCAAAGACTTGCAACGCCCGGTGAAAGCCTGCAAAGCCCTGGTTGCAAACCACCGCCCTCGCCCCTCATGTGCCACCATGGCCATTGAGACTTTGAAGGAGAACACTTTGCGCATTCGCAAATCCTGGGCGCCCCTGTGGCTGCAGAAGCCTATCCTCGCGACGGTGGCCCTGTTCGCAGCCTGTGCAGCCCTGGCACAAACACCCCCACCACCACCTGCCCATCGAGTGGAGACACACGCGGCCACAGAACCCGCAGCGGCGGTGAGCCCGGGCGAACTGAAGGCCCAGCGCGAATTCAAGATGCTGGACTTCAACGGAGACGGCAAGCTCAGCCGCTCCGAGGTGAAACTGTTCCCGCGTTTGGCGGCGGCCTTCGACGAGGCCGATACGGATGGTGATGGCTTTGTGTCGTATGCCGAAGTGCGCGCCTTTGCCGCAAAATACCGCGCCGAGCGCGATCGTCAGCGGGCAGCCGCACAAGCGGCAGCCACGCCATCAGCCCCGACTGCGTCGCTCCCAGCACCGGAGGCCCGTCCCTGAGGAACGCAGGTTGCACTTTGCTGAGCGGCAAACCCAAAAAATGAATCCAATTGACTAGGAGCGCTAGTGCAATATGCGCCATCAGCTATCTATTTGATAGCAAGAATACTGGATGCATCGAGGTAGTCCCCACAGCCTGTGCGCACGGTAAGGGGCGCCCACCGGATACGGCTCCTGTACGCCACAGATTGCCGCTGCACAGGGGCTTCGCCAAACTGCACCGGGCGCCATGACATGCAATGGGGCGCCTTCGCGGCGGCAGCCCGGCAGCGTCGATGGCTCAAACGCCGCCGGTGCGCTTGACCTTGGGGTCGGTGTAGGTCAGCGGCTCGTTCTTGGCCTGCTGGGCCAGGCGCTCCTGCAAGGTCATCTTGTTGACGTCCTGAGCCACCTCCACCGCGCTGCCGCTGGCGCGCCACATTGACTGGATGAACTCCAGCAGTTGCTTGTAGATCGGCTCTTTGGGAGGCTCCGGCGGCTCCTCGACGGTTTCTTTCTTTTTTACCGCCGTCCAGTCCCGGTTGGGCGCCTCGGGCGCCGAGGGTTTGTCCGGCTCGCGCACGATCGCCCCCTCACCCAGCCGGTCCATGGACTCGACCGGGTTGGGAGCGTTGATGGGACGCACCGGAGGCGCACCCGAGGCGCCAGTGGAATACAAATCAGCGCCCTGAGGACGCCAGGACGGCGATCGATCGACAGGTGGCATTTGCATGACATTGGCCCGTAGTTGAACAAAAGTGTGGAGAGGGTCTTTCGGCCTGTTCGTACATCCATTACGGCAAAAAGAAGGGTGAATTTAGGTCTTTTTCACCGATTGGCCGAAATTTAGGGTTTTCCCTAGTAAAAATCCAGCCTTTGGGAACGGTTTAGCGCCTTCCAGGGGTAGCAATGGCGAGCAGAAGCCTTCCAAAGGGATGCCGAAGTACGCCGTGCACGTGCAAATGTCGCAGCACCACCACGTAGTCCTAAGAGGGAGAGAGCGCTGGCAGGGCGTGCATCACCCAGCGCAAGAGAGCGGGCAGGGGCAGGGATACGCAAGGGTCGGGTCGTTCCCTGGAAATCTCAGGAAATGCGCAAGAGGGCAGGCGCAGCCCCCTTCTAATTGCTCTTCAGAGCCTGCTCACGGTCGCGCAGTAGCGCACAGACAACTCACGGCGGCAGGACAGCTGCCTGGGCCTGGGCCATGGGCAGAGCCGGACTGACTCCGCCGCAAAAGGTCACAGAAAACGTTCGAGCAGGCGGCGCGAATGCTTGTCCAGCGCCGTGGTGTCCTTCACACGGAACTGCAAACCGTCGCCACCGGCGATCAGCAGCCGGGTGCGCCCGCCCAGGCGGCGGATGTCCTCTTCCGCCTTGAGCACCAGGCGGGCGGGCCCCCGGTCGGTCTCTACATCCCAGGTGCTGGGTGTTGAAAAGCTAGAAACGGCGAAGATTTTCTGGATAGTGGGCACAAACTCGCGCACTTCCAGCTCTTCTTCAATGAGCTGCCGGGCGGCGCCCGTCACGGCCTCCAACCGGGGAACCCAGAGCAGTTCATGGCCGTCGGCACCCACCAGAGAGAGCCCCTCGCCAGGCGCGGCGATGGGAAAGGCGCGCACGGGGGTCACGCCCTCGTGGGCCGTGCCATCGGCCAGGGTCAGGACCAGGCGGCCGTGCGGGTTGCGCGTGAGCTGGAAGGCGGGGATGGACGACGATGGGGTCAGGGAAGCATTCATGGCAGGGTTGCTCACAGCGTCTCAGGGGTTGCCGGCGGGGTGGGCCGGGTGCAGCAGGCTGCTGTCGATGATGACGCCCGCTGCCTGCGCGTCTTCCTCGGCGCGGCGGGCCTGGGCTTCGTACAGCCGCCAGTAGGCGCCCTGTTTTTCCATCAGCTCGTCGTGCGGGCCCACTTCGACCACCTCGCCACGGTCCATCACCACCAGGCGGTCGGCCTTGCGCAGGGTGGACAGGCGGTGGGCAATGGCAATCGTGGTACGGCCTTGCACCAGGTTGTCGAGCGCCTTCTGGATTTCCTTTTCGGTCTCGGTGTCCACGGCCGAGGTGGCCTCGTCCAGGATCAGGATGCGTGGGTCGATCAGCAGCGCACGCGCAATGCTGATGCGCTGGCGCTCGCCGCCCGACAGGCCCTGGCCCCGCTCGCCCACCAGCGAGTCATAGCCGTGCGGCAGGCGCAGGATGAACTCGTGCGCATGGGCGGCGCGGGCGGCTGCCACGATTTCCTCGCGCGTCGCCTCGGGCTTGCCGTAGGCGATGTTCTCGGCAATGGTGCCGAAGAACAGGAAAGGCTCCTGCAGCACCAGGCCGATGTGGCGGCGGTAGTCGGCCACGGCAAAGCGGCGGATGTCGATGCCATCCACCTGGATGGAGCCGTCGCTCACGTCGTAAAAGCGGCTGATCAGGTTGACCAGCGTGCTCTTGCCCGAGCCGCTGTGGCCCACCAGGCCAATCATCTCGCCGGGGCGGATGTCCAGATCCAGTCCTTTGATGACCGCACGGCTGCCGTAGCGGAAACCCACGCCCTGCATGCTGATGGCGCCCTGCACCTTGTCCACCTGGACGGGCTGGGCAGGGTCGGGCACGTTGCTCACGTGGTCCAGGATGTCAAATATGCGCTTGGCGCCGGCGGCGGCCTTTTGCGTGACCGAGACGATGCGGCTCATCGAATCCAGACGCCCATAGAACCGCCCGATGTAGGCAATGAAAGCCGTGAGCACACCCACCGTGATCTGGTTGCGCGACACCAGCCAGATGCCGAACGCCCAGACCACCAGCAGGCCGATCTCGGTCAGCAGCGACACCGTGGGCGTGAACAGGCTCCAGGTCTTGTTGAGCTTGTCGTTCACTTCCAGGTTGTGCTGGTTAGCGTCGCGGAAACGCTGGGCCTCGCGCTTTTCCTGCGCAAAGGCCTTCACCACGCGGATGCCGGGGATGGTGTCGGCCAACACGTTGGTCACTTCAGACCACACGCGGTCGATCTTTTCAAAGCCGGTGCGCAGGCGGTCGCGCACGGTGTGGATCATCCAGCCGATGAAGGGCAGCGGCACCAGCGTAACGAGCGCGAGCCAGGGATTGATGGAGAACAGAATCGCCGCCGTCATCACAATCATCAGCACGTCGGTGATGAAATCGAGCGCATGCAGCGACAGGAACACGTTGATGCGGTCGGTCTCCGACCCGATGCGCGTCATGAGATCGCCCGTGCGCTTGCCACCAAAGTAATCCAGCGAGAGGCGCAGCAGATGCTCGTACGTCGTGGTGCGCAGGTCGGCGCCAATGCGCTCGGACACCAGCGCCAATATATAAGTACGCGCCCAGGAGAGGCCCCAGGCCAGCAGGGCCGACAGCAGCAACCCGCCCAGGTACATCAGCACCAGCAAGGGGTCGATCTGCTTGCCGTTCTGGAACGGGATCAGGATGTCGTCCATCAGCGGGATGGTGAGGTACGGCGGCACCAGCGTGGCGGCGGTGGATGCCAGCGTCAGCGCAAAACCAGCGGCCAGCTGCTTGCGGTAGGGCCGGGCAAAACGCCACAGGCGCAGCAGCACCCAGGTAGAGGTTTGCGGCGGCTGGGCGCGGGCACAGGCCGGGCATTCTTCAGTGTCGGGCGGCAGGGGGGCATGGCACGTGGGGCAGGTGGGCTCGTCGTCATCGGCGGAGACGTTGCCGGCACCCAGGGTCAATTGCTGCTCGAAACGCTGCACCAGGCGCAGCGCCTGTGGATGGTTCGCCAGCGTAAAACGCCACTGCGCCAGGCGCTCGGCCGGGTTGTGCAACTCCAGCGAGCCCACTCCACCGTGGTCATGCAGCTTGAGCGCCAGGCCCTCACCCAGAGGCCAGCTGCTCCATGTGGTGGTGCCTGGGTCGCAAGCCAGCAGCCGTTCGGACGTCACCACCACCCACCCTGCCGCAAAGCGCAGCGTGGCGCTCAGGTCAACCGGCAAAGCTGCCAACACGTTCTCTTTGGAAGCGAGCATGGCCCGCAAATCGGCCCCCACAGGGCCAGAAAAGACACCCGAGGCGTCCACAGAATGGTGATGTTGCATTTTTGGTTGGGTTTTCCGCCACCGGCTGCCTGCGGTGGCCGCTCTCGCGAAAGCAAGAATTCTCACCGATACTGCACGCCACGGTGCGACGGCATCCTCCTGTAACGTCTGTGGACGCCTTTTGGCTGACACTGCGCAGAGGCGCTGGACTGGCGCACAATCATCGTCCACAAAATTCCCTTTCGTCCCCCTACCGCACAGCCCTTACCAAGGCCGGAACCACAACCGCTGCAATCCATGGCGAAACTCAACGACATCCAACTGCTTCGCATCAACTACCTGCGGGGCCCCAATATCTGGACCTACCGGCCGGTCCTGGAAGTCTGGCTGGACCTGGGCGAGCTGGAGGACTACCCCTCCAACACCATCCCCGGCTTCAATGACCGCCTGACGGCATGGCTGCCCGCGCTGATCGAACACCACTGCGGCGTGGGCGAACGCGGCGGCTTCCTGCAACGCCTGCAGGAGGGCACCTGGTGCGGCCACGTGTTAGAGCACATCGTGATCGAGCTGCTCAACCTAGCGGGCATGCCCACCGGCTTTGGCCAGACGCGCAGTACCAGCCAGCGCGGCGTGTACCGCATGGTGTTCCGCGCCCGCGACGAGAGCGTGGCCCGCGTGGCACTGGCCCAGGGCCATGCGCTGATCATGGCGGCCATCAACGACCAGCCTTTTGATGTGCAAGCCGCCGTGGCCCGCGTGCGCACCGAGGTGGACGACCAGTACCTCGGCCCCAGCACCGCCTGCATCGTCACCGCCGCCACCGACCGGGGCATCCCCCACATCCGTCTGAACGACGGCAACCTGGTGCAGCTGGGCTATGGCGCCCGCCAGCGCCGCATCTGGACCGCCGAGACCGAATACACCAGCGCGATTGCCGAAGGCATCGCCAGCGACAAGGACCTGACCAAGAGCCTGCTCAAGTCCTGCGGCGTTCCCATTCCTGAAGGCCAGGTGGTCAACAGCCCTGAAGAAGCCTGGGAAGCTGCGCAGGACATCGGTCTGCCCGTGGTGGTCAAGCCCTCCGATGGCAACCACGGCCGGGGCGTGACACTGGACCTGCGCAAGAAGGAAGACATCGAAGCGGCCTACCACGTGGCCTACCCCGAGGGCAGCGACGTGATGGTGGAGCGCTTCATCCCCGGCGACGAGCACCGCATCCTGGTGGTCGGCGGCAAGGTGGTCGCCGCCGCACGCGGCGAGGTGGTCAGCATCACCGGCAACGGCCGCAATACGGTCAAGGAACTCATCGACAGCCAGCTCAACTCCGACCCGCGCCGGGGCTACGAGGAAGAGTACCCGCTCGAAATCATCGACCTTGCCACCGACACCAAGGTGCAGCTCGAACTCAAGCGCCAGGACCTGGGCGCCGACTCGGTGCCCGCCGCTGGCCGCCAAGTGGTGGTGCAGCGCAACGGCAACGTGGCTGTGGACTGCACGGACGACGTGCACCCCGAGGTGGCCTACATCGCCCAACTCGCCGCCAAGGTGGTGGGCCTGGACATCGCCGGCATCGACATGGTGGCCCGCGACATCTCCAAGCCCCTGCACACGCAGGGCGGCGCAATTGTTGAAGTGAACGCAGGCCCCGGCCTGCTCATGCACTTGAAGCCTGCCGTGGGCGCGCCCCGCCCCGTGGGGCAGGCGATTGCCGAGCACCTGTTCCCCTCCGATGCCGATGACGAAGGCCCCGCGGGCCGCATCCCCCTGGTGGGCGTGGCAGGCACGCGCAACACCGCCACCATCTCGCGCGTGGTGGCCTGGCTGCTGCACCTGAGCGGCCACCACACTGGCCTGGCTTGCCGTGATGGACTCTTTCTGGACCGCCGCCTTGTGGAAGCCACCGACTGCGCCCACTGGGAAGCCGCACACCGCCTGCTGATGAACAAGATGGTGCAGGCCGCCGTGATCGAAAGCGACGCCCGCACCATCCTGCGCGACGGCCTCGCCTACGACCGCTGCCAGGTGGGCGTGGTGACCGACATGGATGGCGTGGAAACACTGGCCGAGTTTGACGTGCACGAACAGGACCAGATGACCAAGGTGATGCGCACCCAGGTGGACGTGGTGCTGGCCGAAGGCGCTGCGGTGCTCAATGCGGCCATCCCCCAGGTGGCCGACCTGGCCCCTCTGTCGGACGGCGACGTGGTGCTGTATGCGCAGGACGGCACGCTGCCCGTGATTGCCGAGCACCGCGCCAAGGACAACGGCCGCGCGGTCTTCGTGAAGAACGGCCGCGTGGTCCTGGCCACGGGCAGTGCCGAGCATGTGCTGGGCGCCCTGTCCGACCTGACCTTTGGCCGCAATGCAGTGGTGCCCGATACCGACGCCCTGCTGGCCGCCATCGGCGCGGCCTGGGCGCTGGACATTGCCCCCGACCTGATCGGCGCAGGCATCAAGACCTTCGAGCCCGAGCTGGTCCCCACTGCCGCCCTGCGGTCTTGATGGCCCGCCGCGCGTTTGCCTTTGTTTGTTGTTTGACCTCACATCCCACGACCTGAACAGGGCCCCAGTGCCCTGATGGACCACTGAAAGAGACTTCCATGGATGTAACCCGCACCCGGGCCCTGCGCGGCCCCAACCTCTGGAGCCGCCACATGGCCATCGAGGCCGTGGTGACCTGCGCCGAGAACGAGCGCGCCGTGGGCCAGATGGCCGGATTCGAAGCCCGCCTGCGGGCCCTGTTCCCCGCCATCGGCGCGCTGCACCCGGAAACCGGTGGCGGCGACGTGTCGCTGGCCCACGTGCTGCAGACCGCCGCGCTGGCCCTACAGGCGCAGGCCGGCTGCCCCGTGACCTTTGCGCGCACCACCGCCACCACCGATGCGGGCGTGTACCAGGTGGTCGTCGAATACAGCGAAGAAGCCGTGGGCCGCAAGGCGTTTGAATACGCACAACAGCTCATCGAGGCCGCACTGGGCAACGGCAGCTTTGACGCGGACGCCGTGATCGCCGACCTGCGCGAGCTGGACGAGGACGAGCGCCTGGGCCCCAGCACCGGCTCCATCGTCGAGGCCGCCGTGGCCCGTGGCATTCCCTACCGCCGCCTCACACGCGGCAGCCTGGTGCAGTTTGGATGGGGTTCCAAGCAGCGCCGCATCCAGGCGGCCGAGGTGGACTCCACCAGCGCCGTGGCTGAATCCATCGGCCAGGACAAGGACCTGACCAAGCGCCTGCTGCATGCGGCCGGCGTGCCCGTGCCCCTGGGCAAGCCCGTGGACAGCGTGGACGAAGCCTGGGAAGTCGCCCTCAAGGTCGGCTTGCCCGTGGTGGTCAAGCCGCAAGACGGCAACCAGGGCAAGGGCGTCACCGTCAACATCACCGACCGCGCCCAGCTCGAAGAGGCCTACAAGAACGCCGCCGACTATGGCACCGTGATGGTCGAGCGCTTTTTGCCCGGCCACGACTTCCGCCTGCTGGTGGTGGGCGACCAACTGGTGGCCGCTGCACGCCGCGAGCCGCCCCAGGTGCTGGGCGATGGCGAACACACCGTGCGCCAGCTGGTGGACGTGGTCAACCAGGACCCGCGCCGTGGCGAAGGCCACGCCACCTCGCTGACCAAGATCCGCCTGGACGACATTGCCGTAGCCCGCCTGGCCATGCAGGGCCTGACGCCCGACTCGGTGCCCGAAAAAGGCCAACGCGTCATCCTGCGCAACAACGCCAACCTGTCCACCGGCGGCACCGCCACCGATGTCACCGACGACGTGCACCCCGAGGTCGCAGCCCGCGCTGTAGCCGCCGCCCAGATGGTGGGCCTGCACATCTGCGGCGTGGACATGGTGGCCGAGACCGTGCTGCGCCCGCTCGAAGAGCAAGGCGGCGGCTTTGTGGAAGTGAACGCCGCCCCCGGCCTGCGCATGCATCTGGCCCCCAGCTACGGCAAGCCCCGCAACGTGGGGGCTGCCATGGTGGACAAACTGTTTGCCTATGGCGACGACGGCCGCATCCCCACCGTGGCCGTGACCGGCACCAACGGCAAGACCACCACCGCCCGCCTGATTGCGCACCTGTTCACCGCGCAGGGCCTGCGCGTGGGCATGACCAATACCGACGGCGTGTATGTGAATGGCCGCCAGATTGACAGCGGCGATTGCAGCGGCCCCAAGAGCGCCCGCAACGTGCTGCTGCATCCCGAGGTGGACGCCGCCGTGTTCGAGACCGCGCGGGGCGGCATCCTGCGCGAAGGCCTGGGCTTTGACCGCTGCCAGGTGGCCGTGGTCACCAACATCGGCGCGGGCGACCACCTGGGCCTGAACTACATCACCACGGTGGAAGACCTGGCCGTGCTCAAGCGCGTGATCGTGCAGAACGTGGCCCCCACGGGCTACGCCGTGCTCAACGCGGCCGACCCCATCGTGGCGGCCATGGCGTCGTCCTGCCCCGGCAAGGTCATCTACTTTGCGAGCGACCGCCACCACCCCGTGATGGTCACGCACCGCGCCCAGGGCCACCGCACCGTGTATGTGGATGGCGACTCCATCGTGGCCTCGGAAGGCTCTTGGCGCGAGACCATCCACCTGCGTGACGTGCCCATCACGCGCAACGGCAAGATCGGCTTCCAGGTCGAGAACGTGATGGCCTCTGTGGCCGCAGCCTGGGGCGTGGGCATGCCCTGGCAGACCATCCGCCGGGGCCTGTCGGGCTTTGTGAACGATAGCGACAACGCCCCTGGCCGCTTCAACATCATGGACTACCGGGGTGCGACGGTGATCGCCGACTACGGCCACAACCCCGACGCCATGCGCGCCCTGGTGCAGGCCGTGGACGCCCTCCCCGGCAAGCGCCGCAGCGTGGTCATCAGCGGTGCGGGCGACCGGCGCGACGAAGACATCCGCGAGCAGACCGTGATTTTGGGTGCCGCGTTTGACGACGTGATCCTGTACCAGGACGCCGCCCAGCGGGGCCGCGCCGATGGCGAAGTGATGGCCCTGCTGCGCGAAGGCCTGGCGGGCGCCCCCCGCACCACGCATGTGGAAGAGATCCGTGGCGAGTTCATCGCCATCGACGCCGCGCTGGCGCGCCTGCAACCTGGCGACCTGTGCCTGGTGCTGGTCGATCAGGTCGAAGAAGCCCTGGCCCACCTGGCCCAGCGCTGCACCGAAGGCGAGACCACGGCATGACCGCCGCGCGCACGCTGGCAGCCGCAGCCGCTATGGCCCTTGCTGCCCTCACCGCCCTTGCAGGCGGCGCAGCGCAGGCTGCCACTGCCGAAAAGATCGGCACCGTGGACACAGCCTTCCAGTGGATCGGCCGCGACCACGACATCATCGTCGAGGCCTATGACGACCCCGGCGTGCAGGGCGTCACATGCTACGTGTCGCGCGCCCGGATCGGCGGCATCAAGGGCACCCTGGGCCTGGCCGAAGACCGCGCCGAGGCCTCCATTGCCTGCCGCCAGGTGGGGCCCATCAGCTTTCCCGAGCCGTTGAAAAAGCAGGAAGAAGTGTTCAGCGAGCGCATGTCCATCCTGTTCAAGCGGCTGCGCATCGTGCGCATGGTGGACCCGGCCCGCAACACGCTGGTGTACCTCACCTACTCCGACAAGCTCATCGACGGCTCGCCGCAGAACAGCGTGACCGCAGTGCCGGTGGACCGCGCCACCGCCATCCCGCTGCGCAAGTGACGGGTCCACGCGGCCGCCCAGGCACCGCGCACACACAAAAAAAGGGGCCTTGGGCCCCTTTTTTGATCAAAACCACCGGTAGCGCTAGTGCAACATGCCCAATCAGCTATTAAATAAATAGCAATCAACCCTGCGTGGCAATCTGCCGCAGTGCCTGCTCAAACACCTCCACCGGCTGCCCACCCTGGATCAGATGGCGCTCGTTAATGATGATGGCAGGCACCGAATGGATGCCGTTTTGCAGATAGAACTGCTCGCGCTCGCGCACCTCGTCGGCGTAGCGGTCTGAGGCCAGCAGCGCACGCGCCTCGGCCGCATCCAGCCCCACTTCGCTCGCCACACGCACCAGCACCTCGTGGTTGCTCGGGTCCTGACCGTCGGTGAAATAGGCCTTGAACAGCGCCTTCTTCAGCGCGGCCTGCACGCCCTTCTCTTCGGCCCAGTGCAGCAGGCGGTGTGCATCAAAGGTGTTGTAGATGCGGCTGCGCTTGTCCATGCTGAAGGTGAACCCCAGCGCCGCCCCGCGCGCCGCAATGGCCTCGCGGTTCTTCTGGCTCTGCTCGGGCGTGGCGCCGTACTTTTCTTGCAGGTGCTCGCCAATGTCCTGACCCTCAGGCCCCATCTGCGGGTTCAGCTCGAACGGCCGAAAGTGCAGGTCCAGCGCGACCTCGCCCTGGAGCCGGTCCGCCGCCTGTTCCAGCGCCTTGAGGCCGATGATGCACCAGGGGCAGGAGACATCGGAGACGAAATCGATTTTGAGGGTGGTGGTCATGGGTCAGGTCTGTGGATGGCAAGCCAGGATGGTAGGACGGGCTTCAAAACCGCGGAGGCCGCAGGCTTAATGAGCGCCTCCGGTAGCGATTGAAGCGCTGTCCAACCAGAGTGTGCCGCCAGTATCACACCACCATGGGCGTTGCTGCGCCGTCCATCGTCAGAACCACGCCCGTGACATAGCTGGCACGCTCGGACGCCAAAAAGAGCACCACGTTGGCAACCTCCTCCGGCTGCGCCAGGCGACCCAGCGGCACCTTGCTCGTGGCCTGCGCAAGCGCTTCTTGCTCCGAGATGTTGTGCATGCGTGCCGTGGCGATCATCCCTGCCTGCAATCGCTCGGTGTGGGTGGCGCCCGGGTTGACGGCATTCACGCGCACGCCCCTCGGCCCATAGGCGGCCGCCATGCCCGCGCTCATGAGCATCAGCGCCGCATTGGCGGCTCCGCCAGGCATATGGATGGGGCTGGCGACCTTTCCTCCGGCACCCACCACATTGACGATGGATCCCCGGCCCCGCGCGCCCATCTTCTTGACCACCAGATCCACCATGTGGACGTACGTGAAGAATTTGGCGTTCATCGCGTCGTGCCAGGCCTGCGCGCTCAGCTCCTCGGGCGGGGTGCGCCGGGCAGCCCCAGCAGAGTTGACCAGCACATCGACGTCCCCGAAGGCGGCTTCAGCAGCCGCCAGCGCTTTCGCTGCCGCCTCCGGCTGCTGCAGGTCCGCCGCATGGACGCTGATGCGCCCAGCGCTGCCATGGACATCCGCCGATAACCGACCACGTGCGGCCTCCAGGTGTTCGGTGCTGCGGGATACCAGGCTGACGCGCGCCCCTTCGGCCAGAAACGCCGCCGCACAGGCATAACCAATGCCTTTGCTGCCCCCCGTGATGAGGACATGTTTGTCCTTCAGATTCAGATCCATGGATTTGCTCCGAGAAAGGTGAAGTGTGCAGGACCAGCCGCCTCATTCGATCGATATGCCAGCCGCCTTCACCACGGCACCATACCGGTCCAGGTCCCGCTTGATTTCATCGCGGTATTGCTCGGCAGTGCCAGGGGTCGGCTCGATGCCCATCACACGCAATTTCTCGCGCACGGCGGCATCGTTCAGCACCGCGTTCAGTTCAGTGTTGAGTCGCGTGATGACCGCCGCAGGCGTACCCACCGGTGCCAGCAGCCCCACCCAGGAGTTGACGACAAAATCTGGCACACCGCTCTCGACAAACGTGGGCACATCGGGCAACGCGCTGGTGCGCTGCGCACTCGACACCGCAATGGCCTTGAGCTTGCCGGACTTGATGTGCCCATGCGCGCCCGCCACCGCCGTGTACACCAGCGGGATCGTGCCCCCCAGCACATCGGTCATGGCTTGGCCGCCACCTTTGTAGGGCACGTGGGTCAGGTTGGCGCCAGTCCGGATCTTGAGCAGCTCACCAGCAATGTGGGGGGTGCCCCCCGTCCCCGAGGTGCCGAACGAGAGGCCTCCCGGCTGGGTCTTCGACAAGTCAATCACATCGGCCAGGCCCTTGACCGGCACACCGGGGTTTGCCACCAGCACCAGGGTCGCATCCCCAATCTTGCCGACCGGCGCGAAGTCTTTGGCCGTGTCAAAAGGCAGTTTGGAGAACACATGCGGATTGATCACCATGGTGCCGTCAAAACCCAGTACCAGTGTGTAGCCGTCTGCCGGCGCCGATTTGGCCAGCGCGGTGCCAATGTTTCCGGAGGCCCCCGGCTTGTTGTCCACCACAATCTGCTGGCCAAGGCGCTTGCCCAGACTTTCTGCGATCAGACGCCCGCTGGTGTCGGTGACGCCCCCGGGCGTGAAAGGAACAATCAGCCGAAGGGGTTTGCTGGGCCACACGTCCTGCGCGTGCGTGGCCTTGGGCATACCGGCCACCGCGCCCAGGCACAGCAGGGCTGACAGGGCCAGCAGCTTGCGCCGACGCGGCATGGCGGACGCAGGCGGCACATGGCTGTGTTGGACGAGAAATGGATGGGGCTTCATGTTTGTCTCCTTCGTGTTGTGTTTTGAGGTCGTCTTGTCGAGGGGGTTAAAGGCTGCAGCCGGCGCACGCTTCGCAAGTCAAGGTGTCTCGGCGTACTGGCGTTCAAACGCCCAGACGTCCTCAAAACCCATGAGCTGCGTCAATTCCGCAAAGGGCATCAAGCCAGCGTCGCTGTTCACTGACGAGCCCGTGCGCTGAAACTGCGCATACACCGTCTTCATGGCCTGGGTGGCAGCCAGCAAGGCAGTGACCGGAAAGATGGCGAGCTTGTAGCCAATGGACTCCAGCTCGCTGTGCGACAGCACAGGCGTCCGCCCGCCCTCCACCATGTTGGCCAGCAGGGGCTTGTCCACGGTTTGGCCGATCTTTCGCATCTCGTCCTCGCTCTCGGGGGACTCGACAAAAAGAATGTCCGCGCCAGCGCGGGCGTAAGCCTCTGCCCGGCGCAGGGCTTCATCGAGACCAAGGCTGGTACGGGCGTCCGTGCGCGCAATCACCAGGAAATCGGACGAACTGCGGCTGTCGACAGCGACGCGAATCTTGCGCACCATGTCTTCCATGGGGATCACCCGGCGGCCAGGGGTGTGGCCACATTTTTTGGGGTATTCCTGATCCTCCAACTGGATGGCTTGCGCGCCAGCAGCCTCGTAGCCCTGCACCGTGTGGCGCACGTTGAGCAGACCGCCATAGCCCGTATCGCCGTCCGCAATCAGCGGGGAGCGGGCCATGCCTGCCATGGCCTTCACCCGCCCCACCATGTCCGAATACGTGGCCAGCCCGGCATCTGGCAAGCCCAGGTGCGAGGCCACGGTGCCAAAGCCCGTCATGTACAAAGCATCAAAGCCGAAGGTGTCGGCCAGCCGCAGCGACACCATGTCGTACACCCCGGGGGCGATCACCAGCCCGGGCTGGGCCAGGCGCTGGCACAAAGAGGTGGCAGCGGGCATGGAGGGCTTGGAAGAAGGAGCAGATTCAGACATGGTCATGGAGTGATGTTGCAAACAGGGTGGTATGAAGGCAGCTACTGCACAGTACGTGCCAGCCCGCCCACCTGCCGTAAGGCATTGATTTGATTGGCCATGCCCGCAGCAATGTCGTACAGCAGCGGCGTGCATGTTTCACCATTCGCCCCAATGTTTCATATTTGTGTTTCACTCAAGCAAGAATGAAACGCAACGACCTGTCGTTGAAACGCTTGCACAGCCAACGCATCGTCCGCACAACCGTCCGCCCTATGCCAACCCCCGTCACCCCACTTGCCAGTCGCCCTCGCCTTTGCTTCATGAGCTATCGCCAGATCCGGCTGATGGCCATGCCCATCGTGGCGGAATACCGGGACAGAGCGGAGATCGAGGTGATCGATGGCAGCTTTGAAGTGGCGCTGGACCTGGCCCGCAAGCGGCTGGACAGCGGACTGGTCGATGTCTTTGTCAGCGCAGGGTCCAACGCCAGCCTGCTGCGCAGCGGGATCAGCGCCCCGGTGGCCACCATCCAGTTGAGCGGGTTTGACATCCTGCAGGCGCTCATCAAGGCCCGGGCAACGGCCGACCGCGTGGGCATCGTGATGTACGGCCACACCCTTCCGGAGCTGGAATCCGTCAAGGGCCTGCTGAACATCGATATCCACCAGTACGCCTACCAGACGCCCGACACGGCCCGCGCGTGCATCCGCCAGCTGCACAGCGATGGCATCCGCGTGGTCGTGGGTTCCAGCCTGGTGGTAGAACTGGCAGAAAACGCAGGCTTGGTTGGCCTGCTGGCGTATTCGCATGCCAGCATCCGCCAGGGCTTTGAAGACGCCCTGGAGCTGGCGCGGGTGGCGCAGCTGGAGGCCGGGCGATACGAACAGCTCAACACGGTGCTGCACACGCTGCAAGAGGCAGTCCTGGCGGTGAATCAGTCCGAGCAGATCATTGCCATCAACCCGGCGATGCAACGCATTTTGGGCCTGGTGCGTGCGCCGCGCCTGGGTGAACCGCTGGCGTCCGTCACCACCGATCTGTCGCTGCGCGAGACACTGGAAGGCGGCCAGCCCGAACATGGCGCGGTGCTGCGCCTGCAAGGCCGCGACTGGATTGCCAATCGCACACCCATTTACGAAGGCGGCCACACCACGGGTGCGGCGCTGACCTTGTACGACGCACGCACCATCCACGAGGCGGACAACAGCCTGCGCATTCAGCACCGCCGCAGCGACCATGCTGCGCGCCACCGCTTTGAGAGCCTGGTGGGGCAAGCCCCGGCGTTTTTGCAAGCCATCGCCAGAGCCCGCCGTTATGCCGCCACCGATTTCAGCGTTCTGATCACTGGCGAGAGCGGCACCGGCAAAGAACTCTTTGCACAGGCCATGCACAACGCGAGCCAGAGGGCGCGCCGCCCCTTTGTCGCCATCAACTGCGCCGCGTTCCCGGAAACGCTGCTCGAAAGCGAGCTGTTCGGCCACGAGGAAGGCGCCTTCACCGGCGCACGCCGCGGCGGCAAGCGCGGGCTGTTTGAAGCAGCCCACACGGGAACCCTGTTTCTGGACGAAATCGGCGACATGCCACTCACGCTGCAAACCCGCTTGCTGCGCGTACTGCAGGAGCGGCGCATCACCCGCTTGGGGTCCGTCACGTCCATCCCGGTCGATGTGCGCGTGATAGCGGCAACCCACCAGCCACTGCTGCAGATGGTGAACGCGCGCCAATTCCGCCAGGACCTGTACTACCGCCTCAACACCCTCACGCTGGCATTGCCTGCGCTGCGGGATCGCAAGGGCGACGTCCAAGTCCTGGCCGCGCGTTTGCTGGCCCACAGTCTGAGCCGGGTCGGCGCGTCCGGTGTCACCGCCGCTGAGGTGTTGGCCCAATGGGGAGACGCCATGGAACAGCATCCCTGGCCCGGCAACGTGCGCGAGCTGGAAAACCTGTGCGACCGCATCGCCGTATGGCTGTCCCAGTATCGCCGCAGCGACAGCGTGGAGTGGAGCAGTCTGCGAGACGAATGCCCGGAACTCTTTGCGGGCACGCCACACATCGAAGAAGCCCCAGACACCCCAACCGCCACAGAGCACCCGCCAGAAAAACCTGACCGGCACACACGGGCCCTGGCAGCGCTGGAGCGCCATGGCGGACGCACCGGCGCAGCCGCTGCAGAGCTGGGGGTCAGCAGGTCCACGTTCTGGCGCTGGTGTCGAAAGCCGGTTTGAAAAGCGTCCGAACTTGCGCGGACACCTGTCCACAAACAACCCGCCGACGACGGCCCGCCGTGAGAGCGGGCTGTCTCGACGCGCTACTGCCCATCGTGCCGCACCGCCGCATGACTACCCCTTGCTCCGCAACTCCGTCTTCAACACCTTCCCATAGGCATTCTTCGGCAGCGCCTCCACCCACTGGTATTCCTTGGGCCGCTTGAACCGCGCAATGTGCTCCAGGCACAGCGCATCCAGCTCTGCCCCGGGCACTGCACCACCCTCCCCAGCGACCAGGAAGGCCACCACCACCTCGCCCCATTCCGCATCGCGCTGGCCCACCACGGCGACCTCGCGCACCTGGGGGTGGAGCAGCAGCACCTCTTCCACCTCGCGCGGATAGATGTTGCTGCCGCCGGAGATGATCACGTCCTTGGACCGGTCCTTGAGTGTGAGAAAGCCATCGGCATCCAGCGCGCCCATGTCGCCGGTGTAGAGCCAGCCGTCGCGCAGCGTCTGCGCCGTGGCGGTGGGGTTGTTCCAGTAGCCGGGCATCACGGTGTCGCCGCGCACCACGACCTCGCCGGTCTCGCCAGTAGGCACAGGCTGGCCTGCAGCATCGACCACACGCACCTCCACCAGCGACTGCGCCACGCCCACCGACACCATGCGTTCGGCCCAACGAGGGTGGTCGCGGTCGGCCAGCTGGGCGCGCGATAGGGCGGTGATGGTCATGGGGCTTTCGCCCTGGCCGTAGATCTGTGCAAAGCGATTGCCCATCACGGCCAGGGCGTTGCGCAGGTCGTCGGCATACATGGGGCCGCCGCCGTAGACGATGGTCTTGAAGCCCGACACATCGGCGCCCGTGGCGCGCACATGGTCCACCAGGCGGTGCACCATGGTGGGTGCGGCAAACAGGGTGAGCTGGCCCACGCTGGCCGCCAACTGCACCAGCTCGGCCGGCTCGAACCCGCCCGACAGCGGCACCACATGCCGCTCGCCGCGCAGCATCTGGGCGTAGTTGTAGAGCCCCGCGCCGTGCGACATGGGCGCGGCATAGACCATGGCGTCGCCGGGCAGGATGTCGTCCACATCGGTGAAGTAGCAGGCCGTCATGGCCAGCAGGTTGCGGTGGGTCTGCATCACGCCCTTGGGTCGGCCAGTGGTGCCCGAGGTGTAGAACAGCGAGGCCACGTCATGCGGCGCGCGGTCGCACACATCCATGGGCGTGTGGGTGACTGCGGCGCGGTATGCGTCGGAGCCAAAGACCAGCACCGCGTCCTGCGGCGCCCCGGCCTCGCGCACGGCGGGTGCCAGCGCTTCAGAGGTCAGCACCACGCGCGCGCCCGAGTCGGCCAGCACGTAGGCGAGTTCTTTGGCATGCAGCTTGTAGTTGACCGGTACCGACACAGCGCCCGCCCACAGGATGGCGTGCAGGGCCTCCAGGTATTCGGGCGCATTGGCGGCGTAGATGGCCACGCGGTCGCCCGGGGCCACGCCACAGCGCGTGCACAGATGGGCGGCCAGCGCAGCGGTGCGCGCGGCCAGCGTGCCGTAGCTCCACAGCACCTGGTCGCCATGCAGCAGTGCGGGCCGGTGGGCGTACAGCAAGGCGCTGCGGCGCAGCAGGTGGGCCATGTTCATCGGGCGCGCTCCAGAATGCTCACGTAGTTGGCCACGGCCGATCCGCCCATGTTGAACACGCCCGCCAGCGTGGCGCCGGGCACCTGCAGGTCGCCCGCTTCGCCCATGAGCTGCATGGCCGACACCACATGCATTGACACGCCCGTGGCGCCAATCGGGTGGCCCTTGGCCTTGAGCCCGCCCGACGCGTTGACGGGCAAGCGGCCGCTACGCAGCACGGTGCCGTCTTCGAGCAGGCGGTGGCCCTGGCCTGCGGGCGCCAGGCCCATGGCCTCGTAGGTGAGCAGCTCGGCAATGGTGAAGCAGTCATGCACCTCGGCCAGCGACAGGTCGTGCACCGCGCACCCGGCCTGTTGCAGCGCCTGCTGCCAGGCGCGCCGGGGGCCTTCAAAGTCCACCACGCGGCGGCGCGCCATGGGCAGGTAGTCGTTCACCTGCACCCGCGCCCGCAGGCGCACGGCGCGGGGGAAGTCGGCCACTGCATCATCGGCCGCCAGGATGACCGCCGCCGCGCCGTCAGACACCAGAGAGCAGTCCGTCTTGCGCAGGGGCGCGGCAATCATCGGGTTGCGGTCGGACACGGTGTTGCACAACTCAAAGCCCAGGTCCTTGCGCATGTGCGCCCAGGGGTTGAGCGCGCCGTTGGCGTGGTTCTTGGCGGCGATGCGTGCCAGGGTGGCCGAATGGTCGCCATGCGCGGCAAAGTAGTCCTGCGCGATGGACGCAAAAATGCCCGGAAAGCCACCGGGCGGATCGCCCGCCTCGCCGGAGTAGCCGCAGTCGCCCAGGATGCGCGTGGTCTCGGCGCCGGAGACAGCGGTCATCTTTTCCGCGCCGATGACAAGGGCGACCCGGGCGCGGCCGGCTTCGATCGCATCGCACGCGGCATACAGGGCGGCCGAGCCCGACGCGCAGGCGTTCTCCAGCCGTGTGGCGGGCTTCCAGCGCAGGGCGTCGTCGCACTGCAGGGCCAGCGACGAGGCAAACACATCAGGCGTGAAGCCGCCGTTGAGGTTGCCCAGCCACACGCCGTCCACCACCGTGCCGTCAATGCCCGCGTGCTGCAGGGCCTCGCGGCCCGCGCGCGTGATGAGGTCTTCAAGCCCCAGGCCGTCCAGCCGGCCAAACGGCAAATGTGCCCAACCCACCATCGCTGCACCCATGTCCATCCTCCATTGATGTGCGCCACGACGGCGCGATGGCAAGCACTGTAGGCAAGCCACGGCTGTCCGCACAGTCGCCGAACTACCCAAGGGAAAACCCGAAGCCCGGGCGCCACGCACAGCCCGCGCCACCAATCCCCCACACGCTGTGGCGTTGAAACCGCATTGCCTAGACTGCACCTAAGAACCTGCCCACAAGCCACCGCACGACGCACTGCAAGCGGTGCGCAGCCCCTCCTACCTCTTTTTCCCGCACGACGACCATGACCCTGGACCAGCAAAAATCCATCCTCACCATCGCCCTTCTGGCCGCGTTTGCCGATGGCAACAAGGACGATGCCGAACGCGAAGAGATCCGCCGCATTGCCCAGTCGCTCGCGGGCGACGGGGGCGTGGCCGACCTGCCGCGCATCTACCAGGACGTGCTGCTGCAGCGCACCAGCGTGCAGGCCGCCGTGCAAGGCCTGAGCGAGCCCATGCACCGCCAGCTGGCCTACGAAATGGCCGTGTGCGTGTGTGATGTGGATGGGCGCCAGACTGCAGCGGAGCGCGAGTTTCTGACCCGCCTCAAGGCGGCGCTGCAGCTGGGCGACCCGCAGACGGCGGCATTTGACCAGCAAGCCGATGCGCTGGTGGACGTGGCCGAAAAGGCCGTGCCGATGGCGGTGCCGGTGGCCACTGCTGCGGCAGCGCCTCCGGCCGCAGCAGTCGGTGCAGGTGCCTCGGACGCAGAGCTGGACAAATCCATCCTGAACTACGCGCTGCTCAACGGCGCGCTGGAGCTGCTGCCGCAGTCGTGGGCATCGATGGCCATCATCCCGCTGCAGGTGAAGATGGTCTACGGCATCGGTAAGGCGCACGGGGTGGAGCTGGACCAGGGCCACATCAAGGAGTTCATCGCCGCCGCCGGCGTAGGCATGACGTCGCAGTACCTGGAGCAGTTTGGCCGCAAGCTGCTGGGCGGCCTGCTGGGCAAGGTGGCGGGCCGCACCCTCGGCGGGCTGGGCGGCGCCGCCACCGGCATGGCGTTTTCGTTTGCCACCACCTACGCGCTGGGGCAGGTGGCCAAGCGCTACTACGCCGGTGGCCGGGTCATGAGCACGGCCATGCTGCGCGAGACCTTTCAGGGCCTGCTCACGCCCGCCAAGCAGTTGCAGACGCAGTACCTGCCGCAAATTCAGCAGAAGGCGGCCACGCTCGACGCGGGCCAGATCATGACCCTGGTGCGGGGCACATAGTGAACGCTATTTAATTGATAGCTGCTGGCGCATATTCGACTAGCGCTTGCAGCCAATTTGACTTAAAAACCGCCCCACAGGCATGCAGGGGCCAGTCCGGACGCCGCGCAGCGCACTGCCACGCTGCGCGCACCCGTTGCCGCCGCGCAGCACCTTGCGATGCGGCAGGTAACACACCGCCCGGTGCATGACAGAATCCGACCATGCTCGACCACACGGATCCTGTCGCCTCCATCATCCCGGCCATGTCGCTCGATTCACCGTCCGACAACGCCATTGCCGCCATGTCGCGCCTGGCCCTGGGGCCCGTGAACACGGACTACTACCTGAAGGTGTTCGAGCGCTTTGACGACACGGGCCGCACGACCACCACCTGGAACTGGGCAGCCTGCCTGTGCACCCTGAACTGGATGCTGTTTCGCCAACTGTGGGGCGCTGCGCTGGTCTATGTGGCGGCGGCCGAGGGTCTGGCTCTGATCGTGTTTGGCGTGGGCCGCTCGTTCTTGCACTGGCCCGTGGGCATCGAACTGGGCGTGCTGGGCGCCTTTGCGGTGCTGGCCTTTGCCGTGCCGGGGCTGTACGGCAACGCCATCCTGTACGCCGACATCCGCAAACGCATTGCGCGTGCGCTGGCTGCATCGCGCACCGTGCCCGAAGCCTGTGCGCTGCTCGAAAAGCAGGCCAGCTCGCGCAAGCGGCTGCAGGTGCTGGTACTGGCAAATGTCGTGCTGGGCCTGGCTGCACTGATCGCTTACCTGGCACTGTCCCCGTCGGACGTGAAGCCGCTGGCATTGGAGCCCGCCGTGACGGTGGCACAAGCCACGGCAGCGGCCCAGGCCGCTTCTGCAACCCACCCCGTGGGGGCCTTGCCGGCGCCGGAGGCCGAACAGACGCCCGCCACACCCACAACGCCTGCCACCGAGGCCACCGCAGCGCCTGCAGCGCCCCCGGCCCCTGCTGCGGCTTCAGCCCCCACACCTGTGGCACCCGCGCCTGCAGCAGTCGCACCACCCGGCGCCACCACTGCTGCTCCCAAACCGACCGCGCCCCTAGCCTCTGCACCGCCCGCCGCAGCCAAGGCCTCCACGCCGGTCACCAAAGCTTCCGCACCCAAGCCCGCCACACCCGCAGCATCAACCCGCGCCCCCACGGCTGCGGCCAGCACCCCAGCGCCAACGCGGCGTGAGGCCGCCAGCCGCCCCAATGCATCCGCCAAGCCCAAGGCCCCAGCGGCTGCAGCCTCCAGCGCCGACACCGCGCTGCCCACGGTGGGCACAGCCCCGGGCTACTACATCAACGTGGGCCTGTTTGCCGAGGAAGCCAACGCCCGCAAGACACAGGCGCGCCTGCTCAACGAAGGCCTGCCCGCGTTCCGCCAGGAGCTGAACAATTCCAAGGGCCGCCGCATCCGGGTGCGGGTGGGGCCTTACGCCACCCGCGCCCAGGCCGATGCTGCGGCCGAGGCGATCCGCGCGATGGCGCTGGATGCCGTCGTCTTCAAGCAATAGCAACGTCTGGACGTGGGGCGTAGCACTGTCCTACGCACGCAAATGCCCGACTCCGACGCAGGGTCGCCGGGTCTGCCAGTACGCTGGGCGCACCACCACTTTGAGCGCCCGCACCATGCCGCGAAAGACCGCCCCGCACCACAACGCCACCCGCCGATGGGCCACCTTGGCAGCGGTGGCTGCAGGCGCCTTGCTGCTGACCGGCTGTGCCCCCTGGCGCATGTGGACGGCCGCCGACCTGGCCCGCGACGCGCGCCCCTATACCGCGCAGCCCCCACAACCCACGCAGCGCGTGCTGGTGGTGGGCGACAGCACCGCTGTGGGCACCGGGGCCAGCACGGCAGCAGACAGCCTGCCGGGGCGCATGGGCCAGGACCATCCCCAATGGCGCATCGACAACCTGGCGACCAATGGCGCCAAGTTTGGCGACGTGGTGCAGCAGCTGGAGCGCGCAAACGGCGGCTATGACCTGGTGCTGGTGCTGGCGGGTGGCAATGACGTTATCCGCTTCACCCCCGAGGACACGCTGCGCGATCAGATACAGCAGGCGATGGCGCTGGCACGCCAGAAGGGGCAGCAGGTGGTGCTGATGCCTTGTGGCAATGTGGGCCACGCGCCCTTTTTTGTGCCGCCCCTGTCGTGGGCCATGTCACGCCGGTCCGAGGCATTGCATGCCCTGGCGCGCGAGGCGGCCAGCGCGCAGCAGGTGCACTACGTGCGCTTGCTCAAGCCGCGCGACCAGGACCCGTTCGTGACCCGCAGCCAGGAGCTGAACGCTGCCGACGGCCTGCACCCCAGCAGCGCAGGCTATGCCGAGTGGTACCGCGAGCTGGTGGCACAGGGCGGGTTGAACGGCCTCACGCCATAGCCTCCACTACCCGTCCGTTGCCTCATTACGGGACAGCCACTGCAGCACGGCATCGATGACCCACTGCGGGTCATCCAGCGGCAGGTCATGCCCCGCCCATGGATGCGACTGCAGCGGCAGCCCCCAGGCCTGCGCAATGGCCTGTGAGCATTGGCTGGACACCAGCCGATCCTCCTGGCTGCCCAGCAGCAATACACGCTCCACAGGCGCGGCAGTAGGCGCGCGGTACCGCGCGGCCGCCACCAGCTGGCGCAGGGCATTGCGAGCCGACACCGGCCGCTGCCTGCGCAGCGCGGCCCACTGCGCCACCACGCCTGCGGCGGCGGAGGGCGCGCTGCGGCTGGTGATCTGCCACACCACCTGCTCCGCAGCTTCCGCAGATCGCCACCGCCAGGCCAGCCGCAGCAGCGGTGCGATGTTGTGCAGCTGCAGGCGGTGCCAGAACGGGCTGAACGGGCGCAGGCTGGTGTTGATGAGCACGCAGCCCGCCACCTCGCGGGGCGCCACGCGCGCCCATTCGGTGGCCACCATCGCCCCCAGCGACATGGCCAGCAGGTGGTAGGGCGGAGCCACCGCACGCTGCGCCAGCTCTGCACGGCAGGCTTGCACCATGCCCCGCACCGACCGGGGCGACACCAGGCCATGGAACTTGCCATTGCCCGGCAGGTCGAGCGCCAGCACCTGGTCGCCCGGCACCGCTTGCGCAAAGTGCTCGCCAAAGGCGCCCCAGTGCGCGGCCTCGCGCGTCAGACCGCGCAGCAAGATCCATTGGCGTGGTGGGCGCACTGGCATCTCAGTACCACGCAGCCAGGGCATCGGCCCGGCGCTGCGCACGCTGATCGGGCGCCGGCACCCAGCGTGCGTGGCTGCAGGCCGCGCGCGACAGAAAGTCCAGCAGCGACAGGTGCCGCCGCAGCACCCGCTGCTGCCGGTGGTTGATGAGCGGATTGAAGATGCCGTTGCGCGAGAACAGCTGGCGCGGGTTCTTCTTGATCCACAGCCACGACCCCATCTCCAGCGTGAGGGGCAGGAAGGTGTGTGCGGGCACATCGCGGCAGGCCTGCAGGTACAGGTGGTCCCACAGATCGCCATGGGCGAGGTACTGCGCGCTTTGCGGTTCGATGATGTACTGGTGGTTGCTGTGCGCCTGCATAAAGATGTCTTGCAGCGCATGCAGCTCGGCCAGGTGCGGAATGGGCCGGCGGGTGTGGGCAAACGGGAACCACAGCCGGTCCTTCACCCCAAAACCCGAGTGGCAGTCCAGCGCAATGCTGAACGGCCGCGCCAGCAGCTGCTGCGCTACCACGTCGCACAGCGCTTGGCTCTCGGCCTCCATGGGGTCGCCAAGCCTGCCCCGGTACCAGGGCAGGCCCGCGCTCACGCGCTGCCCACCAACGCCCCAGGGTACCGGGTCCACCGCATCGACGGGCGCGTTGCGCATCAGGTCCACCCCGCGCGGGTTGGCACGCGTGGCAGACCACATGCCGCCGGGGTTGACGATGGGCATGAAGACCAGGCGCACACGCTCCAGCTGCTGGTGCAAGGTGGTGTCCCACTGCAGCCGCATGACCACGTTTTGCAGGTAGGCAATGACCACCTCGGCACCAATGCGCTCCAGCCCATGCACACCGCCAAAGAATCCGACGGCGGGCACGTCCAGCGCCGGGTTGCCCAACCCAATGGCATAGATGGGAAATTGCGTGCCCGATGCCACAGACACCTGCTGGACGACCTGCACCTGCAGATGGGGTGCCCCCAGGTCGAGGATTTTTTCCAGCGCCGCAAGCTCGGGCAGCATGTTCAATGGGTAGGGGTAAGTCGGTGTGTGGAGCACGCCAGAGCGCGTGCCAAGCAGCGAGGATAGCGCCCGGGGCACGGCACGAACAGCGTTGCGGCGGGCCTGTGGGGTTTGCGCGAACCGACGCGAAACCGTCACACAACAGCGCTACCTTGCCAGCAGTTACCACCCTTTGGAAGAGGCGCACCATGCTCTGGAAACTGTTCGGACTGCAGCGACTGCTCGATGAGCTGTTCGATGAACGCGGATGGCTGAGCCTGGACCTGCCCCGCACCACCGGCTGGGACCACGACGATGTACCCGCCATCGCGCAAGACTGAGATCTACCGCTGGGCCATGGGCTGGGCAATGCTGGCCGGTGCACTGGCCTGGGGCGTGGTGGAGTTTCTGGCCCTGCAGCGCGCGCGCTGGCAGCTGTGGCGCGAGCGGCTGCACACGCCTGCCCACCATTAGCGAGACCGCCGTGAGCGACCGGCCGCAGGACCTGCACGAAGAGGTGGCCAACAGTGCGCTGCACGGTGCTGCGCTGGTGGGCGCCTGCCTGGCCGTGCCGCAGCTGCTGCAATCAGCCCCCGCCGCGCATCCTGCTGCCATCTGGGGCGTGCTGGTGTTTGGGGCCACCATGGCGCTGCTGTATGGCGCCTCCACCCTGTACCACGCACTGCCGCCGGGGCGGGCCAAGCAATGGGCGCTGCAGCTGGACCATGCGGCGATCCACCTGTTCATTGCGGGCAGCTTCACCCCGTTTGCGCTGAGTGCGCCAGGCCACAGACACCACATCGCGGCCCTGGTGCTGGTGTGGGTTGCGGCGCTGGCGGGCTGCTGGCTGCAGTTGCGCACGCGGCGCGCAGCACCTTGGCTCTCCACCGTCTTGTATGTGGCGATGGGTTGGGTAGCGCTGCTGGCGGCCCTGCCCCTGATGGCCCATGTGCCCGCCGTGAGTGCGGCTTGGCTGGTCATCGGCGGGGCTGCGTACACAGCTGGCGTGGTGTTTTTCGTAATGGATGCTGTGGTGCGCTATGCCCACGCTGTGTGGCATGGCTGCGTCATTGCAGGCACGGGCTGCCACGTGATCGCGGTGCTGGGCCTTCAGACGGTGACCTAGGGCCTGTTGACACTCATTTCGGGGATCGCGTTGTCCGGCCTGGGGGCTGGATGCAAGGCGCCGGTGCGCAGCAAGGTAGGAACCTTGCAAGCACGGGCAACGCCGCAGACGGCCCCCAGGCAGGGGCAACCCGAAGGGAAGGTCCTTGCCGGCGCGCCACTCGTCGTTGCGCTCCTGGCGTGTGCACATGCACAAGCGGCGTCGCGCGCCTAGATTGGCAAGCTGGCAAGGGCCTTCGCGACCCCGAAATGAGGGTCAACAGGCCCTGGCCACGCCACCAAAAACGGTCGCAGCGCACGCGCGCGCGGCCGCCTCGCGGGCCCTGCACGGGCAGGCGATGCCGCATCGATGCAACGGCTGCAAACACCTGCAGCATGCAGGCCCTATCGCGCCTGGCGTTATCGCACCTAAAATCACCCAGGTCTTCGCCCGCAGAGGCAGGGCCCATCGTCATTCCAATCAGCGAAAAAACATCATGGCAACTGCAAAGAAAACTCCCGCTCCCGCAAAGAAGGTGGCCGTCAAGGCCGCAGCACCCGCCGCCAAGAAGGCAGCACCTGCAGCCAAAAAGGCGGCTCCAGCCGCCAAGAAAGCAGCCGCTCCCGCCGCCAAGCCCGTGGCCGCTGCTGCCGCCCTGAAGCCCATCAAGGCTGCGTTCAACAAGACCACACTGGTCGCCCATCTGGCCGAACAGTCGGGTGTGGAGCCCAAGGCTGCCAAGGCCGTGCTGGCTGCGCTGGAAGCCGCCATCCTGGGCTCGGTGCACAAGAAGGGCTCTGGCGAGTTCACGCTGCCTGGCGTGCTCAAGATCGGCCTGCAGCAAGTGCCTGCCAAGAAAAAGCGTTTTGGCAAGGACCCGTTCACGGGTGAAGAGCGCTGGTTCCCCGCCAAGCCCGCCTCGGTCAAGATCAAGACCCGCGCCCTGAAGAAGCTCAAGGACGCAACCGCCTGATGCACCCGGCGCCGCAAGGCGCCTGCTTCAGCACCGGGGGCCGCGAGGCCCCTTTTTTCTTTTGGGGGAACCCGCAAGGGTGCGCGACGACGCCTCCCCTACACGCCCTGGGCCCAGCGCAATCAGGCCCTGATGACCCCTGGCACTGCAGGACGGGCGTACAACGCCTGCACCGCCGCCGCGCGGCGTGACAGCACCGCCCCCTGGTTGATGTAGCCCTTGTCGGTGATCTCCCCGGCATCTGCATCGGGCGCGGAATCCATCACCATGGCCCGCGTGGGGCACTGCGAAGACCCCGCACCAGCATCGCGGCGCGCGCGCATCACAGCCTGCAGCGCTTGCTCCAGCCGCGCAGCGTCGGCGGCGCCGGCCGCAGACGGGAACACCAGCATGCCCACCTCGTCGCGGTCATGCCCAGTGAGCACGATGTCCTGCACCAGTGGCGCCAGTTGCGACACCAAGTCCACCCGCAAGGTGCCCACCGACACCCAGCTGCCGCTGGACAGCTTGAAATCCTCCGCCACACGTCCGTTGAAGACCACGCCTTTGTCTGGCTGCTCCGCGTCCACCAGATAGCCCGCATCGCCAATGCGGTAGAACCCTTCGTGATCGAACGCGGCGGCCGTCTCGCGCGGCGCATTGCGGTAGCCCGTAAACACCGACACGCCCCGCACCCGCATCTCCAGCTTGCTGCCGTTGGGCACCAGCTTCAGCTCCAACCCCGGCAAGGGTGCACCAATGCAGCCTGCGCCCTCCAGGTGCCAGTGCGCGGTGGTGACAGCGGGCGCTGTCTCCGTGGAGCCCCACGAGGTGGTGAGCCACAGCGGCTGCGCAGGGCGCACGCGCCGGGCAACGGCCTGCAGGCGCTGCCAGGTCGATGGAGCCAGCGCCGCTGCCGCATAAAAGGCGAGCCGCATGCGCGCCAGCACGTCGGCGGCCAGGCGGTCGTCGGCCTCCAGGAACGGCAGCAGCATGTCAAAGCCCCGGGGCACGTTGAACAGCATGGTGGGCTGCACCTCGCGCAGGTTGCGCACCGTCTTGTCGATGAGCCCCGGCATCGGCCGTCCCTCATCGATGTAGAGCGTGCCCCCGTGGCACAGCACCATGTTGAGGTTGTGGTTGCCGCCAAAGGTATGGCTCCAGGGCAGCCAATCCACCAGCACCGGCTTTTCATGCGCTAAAAAGCGCCATGCCTGGGCCATCATCTGCTGGTTGGCGCAGAGCATGCGGTGGGTGTTGATGACCACCTTGGGCCGGCCGGTGGAGCCGGAGGTGAGCAGGTATTTGGCATGGTCATCGGGCAGCAGGGCCTGCATGGCCTGCTGCACCTGGGGTGTCTCCTGCCCGGCGAGCAGATGCTCCCAAGGCAGCGCCCCCGGACACGCAGCGGCGTTCCGGCTGAACACGCGAACGGCGCCACTATCCCAGCCTTGCAGTGCTGGCGCATAGACGCTGGCATCGGACGCATAGACCAGACTGGGCTCCAGCACCGACAGCATGCCGTGCAGGCGGCTGTGGTCCTGAGATCGTGCGTATGCGCTCGACAGCGAGCAGGGGGTGATACCCACATGCATGGCTGCCAGCATGAGCACCGCATGGTCCACCGCGTTGTCGGACAGGATGGCAATCGGCCGCCCGGCGGGCAAGCGCAGGTCCAGCAGCGACTGCGCCACGGCGCCCACCTGGCGGCGCAACTGGGCATAGGTCAGGCTGCGCCAGCCCTCTGCGCTGTCGCTCCGTTCGGCCAGTGCCAGGGCATCAGGCGTCTCTTTGGCCCAGCGCTCCAGCCATTCCCCCACACAGCGGGCATAGGGTTGCAGCGCCATGGGAGAGCGCAGCGTGAAAGAACCATCGTCAAACTGGGTGCGCACGGCGCGCGCCGGGGCAATCTGGCGCTCGTCATCAAGAAAGGCTGGGTACATGGTGGGTTCTCGGAAGCGATGGAGGTTCAAACACTGAGGCGCTATGCCTCAGGCATCGAGATCGGGATCAGGTTGACCGAGCAGCCCAGACGCCTGCTTGGCGCGCAACAGCTCGATGAGCAAGGCATCCCGCGCACGGGCCAGATCGCTGGCCTGCCTGTCACCCAGCGCCTGCGCCACACCTTCGGTCACCTGGCGCTGCAAGGCTTCGGTCATGGACGGGGCGCCCAGGTCCTGCCACCAGCTTTCGATGGGGCCACCCAGGTGGGCCAGCAGGTGGGCAATGCCACCGTCGCCCCCAGACAGGTGCAGGTTCATGAACGGTCCCATCAGCGCCCACCGCAAGCCAGGGCCCTGCGAGATGGCGGTGTCGATGTCTTCCACGGTGGCCACGCCCTGGTCCACCAAGTGGAAGGCCTCGCGCCACAAAGCGGCCTGCAAGCGGTTGGCAATGTGCCCTTTGATCTCGCGCCGTACCTGGATGGGACGCTTGCCGATATGGGCATAGAACGCCATCGCATCAGCCACCGCCTGGGGCGTGGTGCGCTCGCCGCCGCCCACTTCGACCAGCGGGATCATGTGCGGCGGATTGAACGGGTGGCCCAGCACCACGCGCCCGGGGTGCGCGCAATCCTTCTGCATGTCCGTCACCGCCAGCCCCGAAGAACTGGACGCCAGCACCACATGCGCCGGGGTCGCTGCATCCATGCGGCGGAACAGGTCCACCTTGAAGTCGAGCCGCTCGGGTCCGTTCTCTTGCACAAAGTCGGCCTGTGCCAGAGCGTCTTCCAGCCGTGCGTGAAAGCGCAAGCGCTGCGGGCTGGCGCCGGGCGCCAGCCCCTGCTGCGCCAGTGCCACCCAATGCGCAGCGACGGCTTCCCGCAGTCGCTGCTCGGCCCCGGGCGATGGGTCGGAGGCCTCCACGTCCAGGCCCCGCGCCAGAAAGTAGGCGGCCCAGCTTGCGCCAATGGTGCCGGTGGCCACTACGGCCACGCGCTTCACGGTGTGTGCCATGCGAGGCCTTTCAGGACTCGGCCGTGAAGCCGACCTTCTTCACCAGCGGCCCCCAGCGCTCGTATTCGGCCTGTTGCGAGGCCAACATCTCTGCGGGCGTAGAGCCTTTGGCGATGAGCCCCACCACGGCCAAGCTGTCCATGACGGCCTTGTCCTTGATCGCGGCGTTGATGGCGGCGTTGGCGGTGGCCACCACGGCCGCTGGCGTTCTCGCCGGGGCGTAAAAGCCGAACCATTCCTCGGTCGTGAGTTCTGGAAAGCCCTGCTCTGCAAACGTGGCGACCTCGGGCGAAAACGGCGACCGTGCCTGGCCCGAGGTGGCGATCAGCCGCAGCTTGCCCGCCTTGTGGTTGGGAATGAAGTCTCCGCTGGGCGTGACCATCGACGCGATCTGCCCGCCCACCACATCGGTGACGCCCGGGATGGAGCCCCGGTACGGCACATGCTTGAGGTCCACGCCGTTGTTCAAGCCCAGCAGCGCACCGATGAAGTGCGGCGTGGAGCCCGCTGCAGGTGAGCCGTAGTTCGCCTGCCCGGGGTTGGCCTTGGCCCAGGCCAGAAAGTCCTTCACCGTCTTGACGGAGGCGGGCACCAGCGGCCCCACGGCGAGACCATGGTGCATGACGGCGCCGATGGACACTGGAACAAAGTCCTTGGCCGGGTCGTAGCTCAGGCGGCTGTAAATATGCGGGTAGATGGAGGTGCACGAAAACGGCGACAGCGTGAGCACGCTGCCATCGGCGGGCGCACCCTTGAGCGACTCCAGCGCAATGCGGCCGCCTGCGCCGGGCTTGTTTTCCACCACCGCAGGGTTGCGGGTGTAGGGCGACGCGGCCAGCTTCTCGCCCACCCTGCGCGCCACGCTGTCGCCCGCGCTGCCTGCGGGAAAGCCGTAGAAGATCTTGACCTGGTCGATGGTCTGCGCCCAGGCGGCCAGTGGCGACAAGGCCCCCAGCGCAGAGGCGCAACCGACGTGGTGCATGAACTGGCGGCGCGTGTGCAACATCATGTGTCTCCTGTGGATGGAGCGGTCATTATTTTTTGTAGCCCCGGGCCACTCAGTCATCGCGATGACATTTGGACTCAGGGAATACGCGCACGCGCCTGTACAGCACCCAGGGGCGCAGGAGACACTCTCACCATGTTGGTCAAACTGGCGCCCCCTACCCTCACCGATCTGCTGCTGCACTCCGCCTGGTTCCCGGCCCTGGACAGCGCCGCCCAGCAGCGGGTGATGGACGATGTGCGCGAGACCGAAGTGCCCCAGGGCGGCGCGCTGTGCCGGCGCGGCCGCACCCCGGTGCACTGGTATGGCGCCATCGAGGGGCTGCTGAAGTGGACGGTGACCTCCGGCGATGGCCGCTCGGTCACGCTGGGCGGGCTGTCGGCGGGGAGCTGGTTTGGCGAGGGCACCTTGCTGCGCGGCACGCCGCGCACGGCCGACGTGATCGCACTGCGCCCCAGCCGCGTGGCGCTAGTGCCGATGGAGACCTTTGAATGGCTGCACGCCACGCAGCGCAGCTTTGACCACTTTCTGCTGCGCCAGATCAACGAGCGCATGCACTGGTTTCTGGGCAACTTCACGGCCCACCATTTGCTCGATACCGACAGCCAGGTGGCCCGCGCGCTCGCCGGCCTGTTCCACCCCTGGTTGCACCCGGGCAGCGACACGCACCTGCAGGTGTCACAGGAAGAAATTGCCAACCTCTCCGGCGTGTCGCGCCAGCGCTGCAACGCGGCGCTGAAGCGGCTGCAGGCCGCGGGCCTGCTGGAGATTGAATACGGCGGCATCACCGTCACCGACCTGGAAGGCCTGCGGCGCCAGGTGGAATAGCGCTTTCTCTTGGACCCGCTGGGGCACGGGCTATTGCCCTGCCACCGCCCCGTCCGCAGCTATGCAGGAGTGTGGTGCGCTTGGATGAAGGCAACCGTAGCGGCCATCACCGCGTAAGGCTGGTCGCGGTGCGGAGAATGCGCACAGTCCGGCAGCTCCAGCAGCCTGGTGCCCGGCACGCGTTGGGCAATGCCCCGGATTTGCGCCAGGGTGCCGTACTCGTCGTCGCAGCCCTGGATGGCCAGCACGGGTGCGCGGATCTGGGCAACCTCGGGCTCGATGTTCCACGCACGGAAAGCAGGGTCCAGCCAGATACGGTTCCAGCCCCAAAAGGCGGAATCCACATCGTCGTGGTAGCGCCCCAACTTGTGGCGCAGGTCGGTCTGTTCGTAGGCCTCCCGCGCGCGTTCGATGTTCTGCACGGTCACGTCTTCTACAAAGATATGTGGCGCCATCACCACCAGCCCTTGCACGCGCTGCGGCCAGCGCGCAGCCATCAGCAGGGCAATCGATGCGCCATCGCTGTGGCCAAAGAGCCAGGCGGCCTCCTGCACTCCCAGTGCATCGAGGAATGCAGGCACCACCTCGTGTGCCTGCTGGTGCATGAAGTCCACACCCCATCCCTCGTCCACGCCCCGGGGGGTGGACCGACCATAGGCGGGACGGGAGAACACCAGCCCCCGCAACCCGCCCGCATCGCACAGCTGACGCGGGAAATCTTTCCACATCGCCACCGAGCCCAGGCCTTCGTGCAGGAACACCACCAAGGGGGCGTCGCTGCGATCGGGGGCTATCCACTGGTACTCGATGTGGACCGTGCGGTTGCGCCAGACCACGGGCACGCGCTCTGTGCCCCCCACGGGGCCGAGTGCAGCGACGTTGGCATTCACGCCCGCTGCTCCCGTTCGCGCAGCCGAAAGCGCTGGATTTTGCCGGTGGCTGTCTTGGGCAGCTCGGGCAGGAACTCGATCAGACGCGGGTACTTGTAGGGCGCCAAGCGTTCCTTCACAAAGGCCTTGAGTTCATCTGGTGTGACCGCCTGCCCATCTTTGAGCACCACAAACGCCTTGGTCTTGGTCAGGCCGTCGGCGTCCTGCGTGCCGATCACGGCGGCCTCCAGCACGGAGGTGTGCTGCATCAGCGTGGCCTCCACCTCGAAGGGGGACACGTAAATGCCGCTGACCTTGAGCATGTCGTCGCTGCGCCCGGCGTAGGTGTAGTAGCCCTCGGCATCGCGCACGTACTTGTCGCCGCTTTTGGTCCACGCGCCCTGGAAGGTCTCGCGGGTCTTGGCGCGGTTGTTCCAATACATCAGCGCTGCACTGGGGCCCTGGATGTAGAGGTCGCCGATCTCGCCCTGCGGCACCTCGCTGCCGTCTTCGCCGCGCAGGGAAATCTCGTAACCCGGCACCGGTTTGCCCGTGCTGCCGTAGCGCACATCGCCCGGGCGGTTGGACAGGAAGATGTGCAGCATCTCGGTCGAACCAATGCCATCAATGATGTCGCAACCGAAATGGTCCTTGAATCGCTGTGCAATCTCGGCCGGCAGCGCCTCGCCCGCCGACGAGCACATGCGCAGCGCCACCGCGCTGCGGGAAGGCAGGCGGGGCGAGGCGAGCATGCCGGCAAAACCGGTGGGCGCCCCGAAGAACACCGTGGGCTGGTGGCGCGTCCAGCGCTCGAACGTGGCGTCTGGCGTGGGGCGTTCGGCCATCAGCACCACTGTGGCGCCTACCGACAACGGGAAGGTCAGGCTGTTGCCCAGCCCATAGGCAAAGTAGAGCTTGGCAGCCGAAAAGCACACGTCCTTGTCGGTCAGGCCCAGCACCGCCTTGCCATACAACTCGGCCGTCCACCACAGGCTGCCCTGGGTGTGCACCGTGCCCTTGGGTTTGCCCGTGGAGCCCGAGGAATAGAGCCAGAACCCTGGCTCGTCAGGCCCCGTGCGCGCGGGCGCGGCGAGCGCGGGGATGCTGGCCATGGCGGCCTGCATGTCCACAGCCCCCGCAGCCAACGTGCCCTGCGGCTGCGACACCACACACGCGCGCACTTCGTGGTGGGGCGCCAGGGCCAGCGCCTCGTACAGCACCGGCAGCAATGCGCCAGAGACCAGCGCCGCCTGTGCGCGACAGTGCGTCAGCATGTAAGCATAGTCGTCGGGCTTGAGCAGGGTATTGACCGCCACCGGCACCACACCGGCGTAAAGACAACCCAGAAACGCCACCGGCCAGTCGCTGGTGTCCAGCATCAGCAGCAGCACACGCTCCTCGCGCCGCACACCAGCGTTGGTCAGGACCGCCGCCAGCCGCCGCGCACGGTCTTCCAGCGCGCTGTAGCTCAGGGTCCCCTGGTCGTCGATGTAGGCAATGCGGTCACCCCGCGCGCGGTTCAGGGCGAACAGATGCTCTGCAAAATTGAACTGTTCTGGAAGGCTGTTCATGGCGTGTCTCCGTCGCGATGGCGTTGTTTTTGTGGGTGGGTTCGGGGTCAGCAGCCCAGCGCCGCGAGCACTTCGGGGCTGGCCTGCACCGCGCTGCGCTGGTGGTAGAAGTCCAGCGCCCGCAAGCCACCCAGCTCGGCACCACCACCGGCCCGGCCGGGCCCGCCATGCAGTGACATGGGCATGACATTGCCGTGGCCCGTGTGCGCAGTGGCCACGGCCGGCGTCACCACATGCACCCGGCCGTTGCTCGCCGCCAGCGCAATTGCGGCCTTGGCCAGGGCCTTGTCGTCGGCGCCGTAGAGCGAGGTCACGAGCGAGCCCTGGCCTCGCTGCGCCAGGGCCAGCGCATGGGGCAGATCGTTGTAGGGCAGCAAGGTGGCCACCGGGCCAAACACCTCTACGTCATGGACGATGGTGGCCCGGTCGGCATCGCGCGCGCCCAGCAGCACCGGGCCGACGCAGGCGGCCACGGCGGGGTCGGCATCCACTAGAGGGCGGGTTCGGCCGTCGTGCAGGACGTCGGTATGGGCGGCCAGGGCGGCAATGCCTGCCTGCACCCCATCGAACTGCGCGCGGCTCACCAGCGAGCCCATGCGCACTTCCGGGTTGCGGGGGTTGCCCACCACCACGCTGGCCAGTTGGGCGCTGACCGCCTCGGCCACCGCAGCGTACAACGTGGAGGGGACCAGGATGCGGCGGATTGCGGTGCACTTCTGGCCGGACTTGACGGTCATCTCGCGGACGACTTCGCGCACCAGCAAGTCAAAGGCGGCGCTGCCGGGCGCCGCATCAGGCATCAGCAGCGCGGCATTGAGGCTGTCCGCCTCGATGTTGGCGCGCACCGAACGCTGCGCCACCGCCGGATACGCCCGCACAACGCCTGCCGTCTCGGCAGAACCGGTGAACGACACCACATCAAACGGTTGCAGCGGGTCCATCAAGCCCGCCGAGCTTCCCGCGATGACCGACAGCGCGCCGGCGGGCAACACCCCGGCGTTCACCACGTCCTGCACCATACGCTGGGTCAGCCACGCTGTGGATGTGCCGGGCTTGACGATGACCGGCATGCCCGAAAGCAAGGCGGGCGCGGCTTTTTCCCAAAGACCCCAAGCAGGAAAGTTGAACGCGTTGATGCACAGCGCCACCCCTGGCCTCGGCACCTGCAGGTGCTGCGACTGAAAGACCGGTTCTTTGCCCAGCCTGACGGCGTCCCCGTCGCGCAGCACGCGCACATCGCCCAGCGCATCACCCCATCTGGCGTATTGGCCGAGGGTGAAGATTCCCCCGTCGATGTCCACCGCTGAGTCTGTCTTGACGGTGCCGGAGTTGGCAGTGGCAATGTCGTAGTAACTGTCGCGGTGCGCCTGCAACACCTTGGCGACCGCACCGAGCATGGCGGCCCGCTCACGGTAGGTGGCGGCGCGCAGCGCAGTCCCGCCCTGTTCGCGGGCAAACTCAAAGGCCTCGGGCAGGTTCAAACCCATGGCGTCCACCCGCACCAAGGGAGTGCCCAGCACAGGGTCGCGCAGCTCGGTGCCGGCCCCTGTTCCGTGTTGCCAGCGGCCGGCAACGTGGTTGGCGAGCAATTCAGTCATGCAGTCGGTCTTTCAGAGCAAGAAGGTCCATGGGGGAGCAGCGCAGGCGCCAGCACTAGCGGGTGAACTGGATCTGCCCCTCGGGCAGCAGGTACAGCACCAGCGCCCTGCCGTGCGCCACCGTGGGGTGGTGGGCACTGCCGGGTGGGTAAACGCACCATCCGGCAGGGTGGCCGTCAAACACCGCTTCGCCCTCCAGCGGCATGATCAAATCGATTTCGCCCTGCGGGTGGGTGTGGTGGGGGCCGGCAATGTTTTGCATGTCCACCACGTCCACAGAAAACCGGTGCAAGGCATCTTCGGGCTTGAACACACGGCCGTAGCGAATACCACCGCCCTCGCGTTCACACAACCACCCCTCACGCGCACCCTGAATACACGCCTCCCGCAAGCGCTGGTAGGTCGCACTGGTGGGGCCGTGTGCAGTGTTAAGCCATTGCGCGAGCGCGGCATCCAGGGGTTTGCCAGCGAGCTGGGCGGTCAGATCAGCCAGGGCTTGGTGAAATGCAGTTTTGTCGGACATGGGCAGTGGGTGCAGCTAGAGTCGGGGCCCAATCTGCACCGTTTTTGATCCACCGCCTTGCGCGCATCCAAATCATGCAGTATTTTGCCAATTAACGAACCATAGTTACCTCAAAGATCCATGTCAAGCACTATAGTGCATGCATGGCGTTTTCCCTGAGAAGCCAGGGTGCTCCATGAAAAGGATGGGTATGAACGAAACAGAAACGGCGGGGCTGCTGGCACCCGCCTCCGCGCAGGAGGGTGCGCCGCCATCGGCCGAGGAGCCCAAGAACCCCCTGCTGGTGGCGCTGGGCGAGCGCGTTCGCAACCTGCGTGCGCAGCGGGGCCTGACGCGCAAGGCAGTGGCCGTGGCTGCCGATGTGTCGGAGCGCCACTTGGCCAACCTGGAGTACGGCACCGGCAATGCCTCCATCCTGGTGCTGCAGCAGGTGGCCCATGCCCTGCACTGCTCGCTGGCGGAGCTGGTGGGCGACTTCACGACGCAATCGCCCGAATGGCTGCTGATCCGCGAACTGCTGGAACACCGCAGCGAGCCCGAACTGCGCCGCGCCCGCCTGGCGCTGCACGAGCTGCTGAGCGGGGGGCACAACGACGCCGCAAGGCACCGCCGCATTGCGCTGGTGGGTCTGCGGGGGGCTGGCAAATCCACACTGGGGCCGTTGCTGGCGCGCGAGCTGGACGTGCCGTTCATTGAACTGAGCCGCGCCATCGAGGCCCTTGCCGGGTGCAGCGTGCGCGAAATCCACGACCTGTACGGCACCACCGCCTACCGCCGCTACGAGCGCAGAGCCCTGGAAGAAACGATACAGATCCACAGCGAGGTGGTCATTGCCACGCCGGGCGGCATCGTGTCGGACCCCGCCACTTTCAACGAACTGCTGGCCCACTGCACCACCGTGTGGTTGCGGGCCGCGCCCGAGGAACACATGGGGCGCGTGGTGGCCCAGGGCGACATGCGCCCGATGGCCGCCAGCAAAGAGGCCATGGACGACCTCAAGCGCATCCTGGACGGGCGCGCTGCTTTTTATTCCAAGGCCGAAATCACGGTGGACACCTCCGGCCAGACGCCCGAGCAAAGCCTGCAAGCCCTGAGTGCCAGTGTGCGCAAGGCCATGGCCCGGGCGGCGTAAAACCCCGCACTCCCCCTGAGCGGCTGCAGCCCGGACACGGACGCCGCAGCGCCCACGCCCATCACGGCACCGCACAGCGCCACCGCCACGGTGGCCTGTGCAGTTCGCCCCCTCACACCCCTGCGCAGCCCTCAGTAGCGCTGCACATCTGCCCGACTGCCATCGGCAAAAAAATGCATTGACATACCGCATAACATGCACGATGATGCACATTAACAGCAAGCAATAAGCACTATATTGCATTAATTCTCCACGGAGACCTCATGGCAGACCTCACCCACGCTCCCGAACGCGTTGACTACCGCACTGACCCCACACAGTACCGCCACTGGACCTTGTCGGTCGAGGGCGCAATTGCGCGGCTGTCCCTCGACATTGCGGAGGACGGCGGAATCCGTCCTGGCTACAAGCTCAAGCTCAACAGCTACGACCTGGGGGTGGACATTGAGCTGCATGACGCGCTCAACCGCATCCGCTTTGAGCACCCCAACGTGCGCAGCGTCATCGTCACCAGCGGCAAGGACCGCATCTTTTGTTCGGGTGCCAACATCTTCATGCTGGGGGTATCCAGCCACGCCTGGAAGGTCAACTTCTGCAAGTTCACCAACGAGACGCGTAACGGCATTGAAGACTCCTCCAAACACTCGGGCCTCAAGTTCATTGCGGCAGTGAATGGCGCCTGCGCAGGCGGCGGCTATGAGCTGGCACTGGCGTGCGATGAAATCATTCTGGTCGATGACCGGTCGTCTGCCGTGTCGCTGCCCGAAGTGCCTTTGCTGGGCGTGCTGCCCGGCACCGGTGGGCTGACACGTGTCACGGACAAGCGCCACGTGCGGCACGATCTGGCCGACATCTTCTGCACCAGCGTGGAGGGTGTGCGTGGCCAGCGCGCGGTGGACTGGCGGCTGGTGGACCGTATTGCCAAGCCCGCGCAATTTGCCGCCACGGTGCAAGAGCGCGCCACTGCCCATGCGCAAGCCAGCACCCGCCCCTGCGGCGCACAAGGCATTGCCCTGCCCCGCGTGGAGCGGCAGGACCATGCCGACGGCATGCGCTACCAGCACGTGACGGTGGACATCGACCGCGCACGGCGCACAGCCACGTTGTGCATCCGGGCACCCCAAGGGGCGCAACCCGCAGAGACGGCCGCCATTGAAGCAGCGGGCGCCGCCTGGTGGCCGCTGGCAATGGCCCGCGAGCTGGACGACGCCATCCTGAACCTGCGCACCAACGAGCTGGACATTGGCACCTGGCTGCTGAAGACCGAAGGGGACGCACAAGCCGTGCTGGCCAGCGATGCTGTCCTGCTTGCCCACCAGAACCACTGGCTGGTGCGCGAGACCATCGGAGCACTGCGACGCACCTTTGCCCGTCTGGATGTGTCCTCGCGCAGCCTTTTCGCGCTGATCGAGACAGGCTCTGCTTTTGCCGGCACCCTGGCAGAGCTGGCGCTGGCGGCGGACCGCACCTACATGCTGGCCCTGCCCGACGCTCCCGAGCAGGCACCAACGCTCACCCTGAACGCATTCAACTTTGGCTTGTTGCCCATGGTGAACGACCAAAGCCGCTTGCAGCGCCGCTTCTATGAAGAGGCGGGCCCACTGGAAGCGGTCCGCGCCGCCGCCGGCCGGCCGCTGGACGCAGACAGTGCACTGGCGCTGGGCCTGGTCACGGCTGCCCCCGACGACATCGACTGGGCCGACGAAATCCGCATCGCCATCGAAGAACGCGCCGCCATGTCGCCCGACGCGCTGACCGGCCTGGAGGCCAACCTGCGTTTTGCCAGCAAGGAAAACATGAACACCCGCATCTTCGGGCGCCTGACCGCGTGGCAGAACTGGATCTTCAACCGCCCCAACGCCGTGGGCGAGAAAGGCGCGCTCAAAGTCTACGGAACCGGCCAGAAGGCCGGGTTTGACCAGACGCGCGTCTGACCCCCTGCCCTGCATTCGATTTCCATCCAGAGGAGCACCCCATGAGCAGCATCAACTACAGCGAGAAGATCCCCAACAACGTCAACCTCGGCGAAGACCGCACGCTGCAGCGCGCGCTCGAAGGCTGGCAGCCCAACTTCATCAACTGGTGGGACGACGTGGGCCCCGAGGGATCGACCAACCATGAGGTTTATCTGCGGACCGCCGTGAGCGTGGACCCGAATGGCTGGGCACAGTTTGGCCATGTGAAGATGCGCGACTACCGCTGGGGCATCTTTCTGAACCCTGGCGATACCAACCGCGAAATCCACTTTGGCGACCACAAAGGCGAAAAAGCCTGGCAAGACGTGCCCGGCGAACACCGCGCCAACCTGCGCCGCATCATCGTGACCCAGGGTGACACGGAGCCAGCCTCGGTAGAGCAGCAGCGCCACCTGGGCCTGACGGCGCCCAGCATGTACGACCTGCGCAACCTGTTCCAGATCAATGTGGAAGAGGGCCGTCACCTGTGGGCCATGGTGTACCTGCTGCACAAGCACTTTGGCCGCGACGGCCGCGAAGAGGCCGAAGCGCTGCTGCAACGCCAGTCCGGCGACGAGAACAACCCGCGCATCCTGGGCGCGTTCAATGAAAAGACGCCGGATTGGCTGGCGTTTTTCATGTTCACCTACTTCACTGATCGCGACGGCAAGTTCCAGCTCTCGGCGCTGGCAGAGAGCGCCTTTGACCCACTGGCGCGCACCACCAAGTTCATGCTGACCGAAGAGGCCCACCACATGTTTGTGGGCGAGAGCGGCATCTCGCGCGTGCTGTCGCGCACTGCGCAGGTGATGAACGACCTCAAGACCGATGACCCTGCGCAGGTGCGTGCAGCGGGCGCCATCGACCTGCCCACCATCCAGCGCTACCTCAACTTCCACTACAGCGTGACCATCGACCTGTTCGGCGCAGACCAGTCGAGCAACGCCGCTACCTTCTACAGCTCGGGCCTCAAGGGTCGCTACGAAGAAGGCAAACGCACCGACGACCACGTGCTCAAGGGTCAGACGTACAAGGTGCTGGAGGTCAAGGACGGCCAGTTGCTGGAAAAAGAAGTGCCCATGCTCAACGCGCTGAACGAAGTGCTGCGCGACGACTTCATCAAGGACTCCATGGCGGGCGTGGGCCGGTGGAACAAGGTGCTGGAGAAAGCGGGCGTTCCCACCCGCCTGGTGGTTCCTCACAAGGCCTTCAACCGCCAGATCGGCGCGCTGGCTGGCATCAAGATGTCGCCCGACGGCCGCGTGGTGAGCGAGGCGGAATGGACCGCACGCAAGGCCGAATGGCTGCCCACGCCCGAAGACTTCGCGTTTGTGGCGTCGTTGATGGGCCGCGTGGTCGAGCCGGGCAAGTTCGCTGGCTGGATCGCGCCCCCGGTCATGGGCATCAACCGCCAGCCGGTGGATTTCGAGTACGTGCGTTTCAATTGACCCCTGCAGAGCCTGAGCCGCCAGCGCCCGCCTCTCCCAGGGGTATCCCGGCGCCTGCGGCCAGGCACAGCGGTTTTGCTCTGTATCGACTGAAGCCAGCCAACGCATGCAAGGTCACAGTACCCGTCGACATACATGGCACGAAGAACGACTATGGAAACCCACACGCTGATCGACAACGGCATCCTGAAGCAGCACCTGATCGACCCGGAGATCTGCATCCGCTGCAACACCTGCGAGGCTACCTGCCCGGTCAATGCGATCACGCACGACGACAACAACTACGTGGTGCGGGCAGATGTGTGCAATGGCTGCATGGCCTGCATATCGCCCTGCCCCACGGGTTCCATCGACAACTGGCGCGCGGTGCCGGTGGGCAGGGCCTACAGCATTGAAGAGCAGTTCAGCTGGGAAGAGCTGCCCGGCGAGCTCGCGCCCCACGAACTGGTTGCAGCAGGTGCAGAACCCGCCACAGCGGCGGCAGCACCAAAGCCAGCCGTTGAGGCCCCGGCAGAGCCGGGCACGCAGGTGTTTCGGTCTGCCCAGTACGGAGCCACGTTACCGCCCTGGTCCGCAGCACATCCGTACACCAATCTGTTTCCACCCAAAAACCCGACCACAGCCACCGTGGTCGGCAACTTCAACTGCACCGAGGCGGGTTTTGAGAGCGAAACCCACCATGTGGTGCTCGACTTCGGCAGCATGCCGTTCCCTGTGCTGGAAGGGCAATCGATTGGCATCATCCCGCCGGGCACCGATGCGCTTGGCAAGCCGCACCACGCGCGCCAATACTCGGTGGCCAGCCCACGCAACGGTGAACGCCCCGGATACAACAACCTAGCGCTGACCGTGAAGCGCGTGACCGTGGACCACGATGGCAACCCTGTGCGTGGCGTGGCCTCCAACTATGTGTGCGACCTGAAGGTGGGCGACAAGGTGCAAGTGGTGGGGCCGTTCGGCAGCAGCTTCCTCATGCCCAACCACCCGCGATCGCACATAGTGATGATCTGCACCGGCACCGGCAGCGCTCCCATGCGCGCCATGACCGAGTGGCGGCGCAGGCTGCGCAACAGCGGCAAATTCGAAGGTGGCAAGCTCCTGCTGTTCTTTGGTGCACGCACGCAGCAGGAACTGCCCTACTTCGGCCCCCTGCAAAGCCTGCCCAAAGACTTCATCGACATCAACCTGGCTTTCTCCCGCACGCCCGGGCAGCCCAAGCGCTACGTGCAAGACCTGATGCGCGAGCGCGCCGCCGATCTGCTGGCCTTGCTGCGCGACGACAACAGCCACTTCTACGTCTGCGGCCTCAAGGGCATGGAAGAAGGCGTGGTGATGGCACTGCGTGACATAGCGCAAGAGGCAGGGCTGAGCTGGGAGACCCTGGGCGCGACGCTGCAGCGCGAAGGCCGACTGCACCTGGAAACCTATTAAGGCCGTAAAGGCCTTGGCCTGAGGTCTCTCTCTAATTCAAGCCCTGGAGCCTCCAAAAGGCCCAGCGGCTGGGCCTCTGGGCGCTGCATGGCGCTCTTTCCGTCGTGTAACAGCTGCAACGCCGGACGCTGACCGGCCGACCGGCCTTTCGTTCCTGCGAAAATAGCGGGCTTTGCCTACGGGGACCCGTTCCCTCCTGCACGCGCCGCCGGACCATCCCGCTCGGCCGTGCCCACCCAGTGCACAGCCTTCGCGGGATGACCCAACACCACCGACTCAACAGCTCACCCCTCGTGGTCCTGCTCCAGCAATGGACGCGGGAAGCCAGTGAGCGGGCCGCGCGTCCGGTGCCAGCCGTCAAGCCCCCCGATGTGGCAGAGCAGCTGAGCCAATGGCTGGGAACCGTGGACGCCGTCCAGCTCAGCCGGGCGCTGCACGCGATCGAGACCCTGCCATCGCAGGCAGGCAGTGCACAACGCCCACCCATGGTGCTGAACATGACGGCACTCACCGGCTTGGTAGCAAAGGTTAAGGCCGATCTCGAAGGCCAGCTGACCACCAGGCCCGCTGCACCCAAACCGCTGCGGGCCCGGGCGGACAACACGCCCGTGGAGCTGCCGGACCCGATGGTGGAAACGGAATTCGCCACCCATGCGCCACGCTATCTGGACCTGCAAAAGCAGATGGAGCTGCGGCTGCAGCCCCTGAGGGCGCAAGTGCGCCAGGCGATCGCACAGGGCACACCCACGTTGCGCCAGGTAGCGGCGCTAGACGCTGTCATGGAGCACATGCTGGCGCCGCGCGAGCAACGGCTGTGGGCCTTGCTCCCCGCACATCTGGAGCGCCGACTGGCGCACCGCCATCGGCAACACCAGCACCGGCTGACCGCCCAGGGGCTGACCGATGAGCCTGCGCGCTGGCGGCAGGCAGGAGGCTGGCTGTGGGCCTTCGAACGCGACATGCAGGCCCTGCTCACCGCAGAGCTGCAAACGCGCATGGAACCAATCACGGGACTGCTGGAAGCGGCCCAGAACGACACGACAGGACAACAGGAATGAACAAGAGTGTGATGACAGCCATCTTTGCCACAGGCCTCGCGGCCGCTGGCTGGGTGGGCTGGGGTTTTATAGGCCACAGCCCGCTGGCACTGGCAATGACGGTGATGATCGCCGCAACCTACCTGCTGGGAGCCTGGGAGCTGATGCGCTATCGCGCGGCCACCGCCTCGCTGACGCGCGCGCTCGACGCCCGTCAAGAGCCTCCTGCGCTGGAGGCCTGGCTGGAAAGCCTGGACCCGGCACTGCGCCACCCGGTTCGGCAACGCATCGAAGGCGAGAGAGTGGCCTTGCCAGGCCCCGCGCTCACACCCTACCTGGTAGGACTGCTGGTGATGCTGGGCATGCTGGGCACCTTCGTGGGCATGGTGGTGACGTTCCACGGCGCCGTGTTCGCCCTGGAGGCCTCTGGCAACCTGGAATCCATCCGCAACGCACTGGCTGCGCCCATCAAGGGACTGGGCCTGTCGTTTGGTACGTCCGTCGCGGGGGTGGCTACGTCGGCCGCGCTGGGCCTGTTGTCCGCCCTGAGCCGCCGTGAACGGCTGCAGGCGGTCCGCCAGCTGGATGCACGCATCCCCACGCTGTTTCGGGCCTTCTCTTCCGCCCAACGGCGTGAGGACACCCTGCAGGCCCTGCAAGCGCAGGCCCAGGCCCTGCCGCTGATTGCCGACCGCCTGCAAGCCATGATGGAGGGGCTGGAGCGCCGCCACAGCCAGCTCAACGACCAGCTGCTGGCGCAACAGCAGGGGTTTCACAAAGAGGCCTCTGCCGCCTACACCCAATTGGCGCAGGCCGTGGGCGCATCGCTGCAAGACAGCCTGAGCACCAGTGCCCAGCAGGCCACTGCCGCCATGCGCCCGGTGGTGGAACAGGCCATGGCGACGCTGGCACAAGAGTCCCAGCGCACCCACGAGCGGCTGCGAGAACACACCAGTCAGCAGCTGCAAAACCTCAGCGCGCAATGGGAGGGCACCGCACGCAAGGTGGCCGACACCTGGGCGCGGGCGCTCGACCAGCAGACGAACACGCAGGGCGCACTGGCAACCCAGTTCGAGGGCGCATTGCAAACACTCACGCAGGCTTTTGGCGACCGCTCGAAATCCCTGGTGGACTCCCTGCACGCATCCGCCGCACAGCAACAGGCCGCCCAGGCGGAGGTGGACCAACGGCGACTGCAAGGCTGGGAGCACACCATGCAGGACATGGCCCGCAACCTCGCCGCTGAATGGCAGCGTGCAGGCACCCACACCCTGACCCAACAGCAGGAGGTGGGCCAGGCCTTGGAGCGCACAGCACAGCAGATGGACCGGCAATTGCAGGCCACCACCCAGGCCTTTGCACAGCAGGCCGAAGCACTGGTCACCACGCTTCAAGCCACCGTGGCCGAAGCCCACGCTGCACAACGGTCTGCGGACGCGCAGCGGCTTGCCGACTGGACCCAGTCCATGCGTCAGATGGCCCAGACAATCAGCGGCGAATGGCAGAGCGCCGGGACACAGACTGCTGAACAACACCAGGCCACCAGCGCGGCACTCGCCCAGGCAGCCCAGCAGATCGAACACCGCCTGCAGACCGCCAACAGCGCCTTCGAACAACGCTCAGAGGCCCTGCTGGCTGCATTGCAAGCCACAGCCGCCGATGCCCAGCAGGCACAGCGCGACGCCGACACGCAACGGTTGGCAGACTGGAGCCAGTCCCTGGAGAACGTGGCGCACACGCTCAGCGCCGAATGGCAGCGCGCCGCCACCCAGACCGTGGAACAACAACGCGTCCTGGTGCAGACGCTGGAGGAGACTGCCACACAGGTGAGCCAGCAACTGAACGCCCAGGTGGAACGCACCTTGGGCGGCACCACTGCGCTGATGGAGCAATCCGACGCGCTGCTGCGCACACGCATCGACACCGAAGCCCAGTGGGTGCAAGCCCAGGGCCAGCGCATGGAGGCACTGACCCAGGTGTGGCGCGATGAGCTGGTCGCCCTGCGCGATGCCGAAGCCGTGCGCGGCCAGGCGGCCGTGGACCGCCTGGAGACCCTGCAAGCCGCCGTGGCAGAGCACCTGGCCACCCTCGGCGCTGCGCTGGAAGCACCGCTCACGCGCCTGCTGCAGACCGCCTCCGACGTGCCACAGGCGGCAGCCGAAGTCATCACCCAGTTGCGGCAGGAAATGACACGCTTGGGCGAACGCGACAACCTCGCACTGGCCGAGCGCACGGCCATGACGCACCAGTTGGGCACACTGCTGCAATCCGTGAACGATGCTGCTGTGCAGCAGCGCGCGGCCATTGACGCCCTGGTGGGCTCGGCCGCCCAGGTACTGGAGCAGGCGGGCCAGCAATTTGCGCAGGCCCTGGGCGCACAGGCAGACAAGGTGGACGAGGTCGCTGCGCAAGTGGCAGCCAGCGCCATCGAATTGTCCAGCCTCGGTGAATCCTTCCAGCACGGCGTGGGCCTGTTCAGCGCCAGCAACGACAAGCTGGTGGAGAGCCTGCAAGGCATGGAGGGCGCGCTTCGCGAGTCAATGGGCCGCAGCGACGAGCAGCTGGCCTACTACGTGGCACAGGCCCGCGAGGTGATTGACCTGAGCATCAGCGCACAACAAGGCATCGTGGAAGACCTGCGCCGACTCCATGGCCGTGCCACGGCAGAACAAGGGGTGCCTGCGTGATCGGCGTGGACGACACTCTGGACGACGCTACCGACCAGACAGCCCCGGTGTGGGCCGTCTTCGGCGATCTGATGGCGGGGCTGCTGGGTGCTTTTGTGTTGATCCTCGTCGGCGTGCTGGTGGTGCAGATTGACCTGGTGGCCAGCCTGCAGCAAGAAGTGCAAAAGCGCCAGATGGAAGAGCAGCGGCGCATGGCGCTTGAAAAGGCGTTGGCCGTTCCGCTGGCTGCTGGGCGCGTGACGGTGAACAACGGACGCATTGGCATCAGCGGCAGTGTGCTGTTTGCCACTGGCTCTGACGAACTGCGTGCCGAGGGACGGCAGTTGCTCAAAAGCCTGGTCCAGCCGCTGGGGGTGTATTTGCGCGAGCGCGATGAAATGCTCATGGTCAGTGGCTTCACCGACAACACCGCGTTGCTGCGCGGCAGCCAGAAACGTTTTGCGGACAACCTGGAGCTGTCGGCCCAGCGCGCACTCACCGTGACCCGGGCGCTGATTGACGAAGGCATGCCGTCCTCCCAGGTGTTCGCGGCCGCCTTTGGTGCCGAACAACCCGTGGCCGACAACAGTGACGAAAGAGGCCGTGCACAAAACCGCCGCGTGGAGATGGCGCCCGTCCCCAAGGCCGCGCCTCAACGGCCGGCCGAGCCCCCCCGAGCCCCATGACCGATCCCCGCCTGGAGACCTTGCGCGCAGCAGGCGCGCACCATCACGACCCCGTGCGTTTCCATTATCTGGAGGTGCTGGCACGCCGCCTGCCCGGCCAACCGCCCGCCGTGCAGCGGCTGCTGACTCACAAGTTGGAAGCCGCGCTGGCGAGCTACCCCCAGAAGCCGCCCCGTACCACGGCATCAACCCGCCACGAACGCCATGCCAATGCGGGCTCCGCGCTGGCACAACTGAATCAGTCCTTGGGAATGCCCCGGCACAGCGCTGCTGTGGGCGACCCGTTTGCGGTGGACAACGCTCCATTGCCCGCGCTCAAAAGCGTGCACCAGTTCAGCAAGGCCTGGTCTCACATCGCCGCGGAGCAGCAAGTGGTGCAGGCCCTGCACCGAGGGCCGGAGAATGCGGGCCCCCTCAACGCGCACAAGCTGGTGCTGCGCTCCCTCAGCCTGATGCGCACCCTGTCTCCAGACTATCTGCGCCACTTCATGGCGCACATGGACACGTTGCTGTGGCTGGATCAGGCGAGCCACAAGCCTCCCACCCCCGCCCCCCGTCCAGCACGCAAGGCGCGCAGCAAGCCCTGACCCGCTGCGGCTGCCGCAAGGCATGCAGAGATCGCCGCTCAGTGCATTCAGATCTCAGTCCAATTATTTCGAATACCAGAATAGTCAATTAAATACTGAATAGTTTTTTCTTGAACACCGTCGGCGTACAGTTCATCCCATCGATGAGCCGAACCCGTCAGGCGACTCACCGAACCCGGAATGAAGTCATTTTTCATCAACACTTTGTGCACTTCACGCCGGCTTTTTTTGAGACGCTTTTTTTATTCAAGGATTTGCATCATGAACAAGACCGTACGCTTCCTCTCCATCGCTGCTGTTGCCGCTTTCGCCTCGTTGGGCGCCCACGCTGATGAAGCCGATGCTTCGCAGTTCGCTACCCAATTCGAAACCCAGCGCACCCGCGCCGAAGTCCGCGCAGAGGCCGTGGTAGAAGCCAAAACACACAGCATGGAACCTGCTGGCTCGCGCGTTGCCACCTACCAATCCACCGCCGACCGCGCTGCCGTGCGTGCCCAGGCCGCAGAAGCCGTTCGCACGGGCCAGATCTCCCACGGCGAAATCGGCAACGCCATGTGATGCAAGCCGATGCGGGCGTTTCGGACGCCACCGCTTGGCGCATCCACTGCGGCTGAGCGAAGGCGTCATCGGTGCACCGCATCACATTGCATCGCCCCTGAACGAGCCCCCATTGCGGGGCTTTTTTCATGGGGCAATCTTTTGACGAATCCCAGCTGGGTCTGTCAGGACGGCCCCATGCGGCCCGACGAACGTTCCAGCAGGGTTTCCAGCACCTCGATACGGTGCCGATGCCGGGTGGTGATGGCGTAGAAATGCTCCTGCAGCCCGGCGGAGTAGCCCACCTTGACCAGGATGCCCGTGCGCAACTCGTCCTGAACCACCACCTCGGGCAGCACGGTCAGCCAGCCGCTGTCACGGGCGATCAGGCGCAGCATGGCCATGTCATCCACCTCGGCGCGCAATCGGGGCGTCACCCCGGCCGATGCACACAGGGCCTCAAACTGCGCGCGCAGCGCATGGCGGGGGCCAGGCAGTGCCACCTCCATGCCCTCTAGGTCTTCAGGTATGCGCAACGAGCGCGATTGCCACACGCTGGCAGGGCCGACCAGCGAGATGGACTGGCTGCCGAGAAATTGGCAGTGCAAGGGGCGCTCGGAGTCGGAAGGCACTGACTCATTGGCCAGCACCACGTCCAGCTGGTGCTGCACCAGGCGGGTAATCAACCCCTCCAGCAGTCCTGACTCCAGCGTCAGAACCACGGACGGGTCGGCCAGCAAGGGGCGGATCCAGTTCTCCTGGTAGTTGCGGGACAACGTTGCCACACTGCCCACACGCAGCCGGGTCACCCCCGACGCGCTGCCCTGCAGGCGCCCCAGCATCTCCTGGCCCAGTCCGAAGATGTTCTCGGCATATGCCAGCACCAGTTGCCCGGTGTCGGTCAGCAGCAGGCGGCGGCCCTCTCGCAAAAACAGCTCTTCGCCCAGGCGCTCTTCCAGCTGCCGGATCTGGGTAGACACCGCAGACTGGGACGTGTGCAGCTCTTGCGCTGCCTGGGTAAGGTGCCCCAGCTTGGCCACACGCCAAAAGTAGAACAGGTGGTTGAAGTTGAGTTGATCGAGTCTCATTGTTCTATTTTTAGTATTTTTTTGTTCTTTTCAATGTATTTTACAGAACAATAACCCCGCAGCATCATCGCCCCCAGTCTTGTTTCTGGAGGTTGAGTGATGCCATTTGTTCACGTTTTGTCCCACGCCAGCGCATGGGCACCGGGCATGCCCATGCTGGCCGCCATGGCGCTGGCACTGTGCCACAAGGGCTCGGTTGCCACGTTGTGGCGCTGGATGCTGATCCTGTCTGGTGCCGCCTTGGCAGGTTCTGTATTGGCGGCGATTGCGGCCATGGCTGGCATCGGCCGGCTGGACCACGCTGGCTGGCTCAGGGCATCGCCGATGGGCTTGTGCATGGCGGTTCTGGTGCAACTGCTGGGCACCGTCATCGCAGCGTTTTCTGCGAGGTACCTGGAGGGAGAGCCCGGCCAGCCGCGCTACATGGCAGCACTGGCGGGTGTGCTGGCTGCTGTACACGTGCTGCTGCTGGCAGACCACTGGATCGTCCTGGCCATCGCCTGGGCTCTGGTGGGCATTGCGCTGCAGCACCTGCTGTGCTTCTACCCCGACCGGGCCTTTGCCAGCCTGGCCGCCCACAAAAAACAGATGGCGGACCGGGTGGCCGACGTGCTGCTGGTCGGTGCGGCGGCACTGGCCTGGCTGGAAGTCGGCAGCGGTTCTTTGTCGGCATTGTGGGCACACATTGCACGCGACGGCATGTCCCCGTTATTGCACACCAGCGCGGTGTTGCTGACCCTGGCCGTGATTTTGCGGACGGCCTTGTTGCCCGTACATGGCTGGCTGATCCAGGTGATGGAGGCGCCCACGCCGGTGTCTGCACTGCTGCACGCAGGCGTGGTCAACCTGGGCGGGTTCGTGCTGATACGGTTCGCCCCCCTACTAGAAAACGCAGCCACTGCCCGCGTCGTGCTGGTCATTTTTGGGCTGGGCACGGCCGTACTTGCTGGCATGGTGATGCTGACGCGCATCAGCATTAAGGTACGACTGGCCTGGTCTACCGTGGCGCAGATGGGGTTCATGCTGCTCGAATGCGGGCTGGGCCTGTACACACTGGCTGCGCTGCACCTCGTGGGCCACTCGTTGTACAAGGCCCACGTGTTTCTGTCGGCGTCTAACGCGGTTCGGCAAACCCGGCTGCAAGCCATGCACAGCGCAACCCCGCCCACTGCCATCAGCCTGGCGCTGGCACCCGCCGCCGCCACGGCCACCGTGCTGCTGGTGCTGAACTTGGCGACGGATGCGCCCTGGCCCGCCTGGTGGTCTGCCGTGCTGGGGCTGGCCTGGGCACCGCTGCTCTGGTCGCCTCAGGGCCAAGCCAGTGCCAAGACTGCGGCCTGGCACAGCCTGGCCGGGCTGATGATGGTGGCGGGCCTCACCGCAGCAGCGGTTGCCATCCACCATGTGCCACTGGGCTTGCGCGATGCTCCGGCGCACGTGCTGGGGTGGCTGGCACTGATCGGACTTTTAGGCCTTTACCTCTTTCTGGCGCTGCTGCAAAGGCAGCCCCACATGCTGCGGACGTGGCGCCGGTGGAGCTATGCGGGGTTCTACATCGACGAGGCGTACACCCGGCTGGCCCTCTACATCTGGCCCACCGCCTGGACACCCCCTGCCCCGCGTGACGCTGTGCACCGTGTAGCAGGCCCCACGTTGCAAAGAGCCGCCCCCTGAACCGCACTGCACCCGGAGAACCCCATGATGGAATCACTGACCGAATGCCCCACCGAGGGGCTCGCGGCGCCAACGCCCACGCACGCCGCGCAGCACCCGGCATCGCACAACGACATCGATACCGCCTGCGCACAAGCGTGCCAGGCTATCGCACCGGCCTGGCCCCTGGACCGTGCCATTGCAGTCAACCCGCACTGGGCGCGCATCGGCATGCCGGTGCGCCGGGTGGCTGCGCGCATGGCAGCGCTGGGCGGCATTCAGGTCTTTCCCGGGCGCGATCGGCAACTGCAAGCGTGGACGGAAGGACGCATCAGCGCCCAGGACCTTGATCAGGCGATCCGCCAGGTGCCTCAGGCGCAAGCCTGCGGGTTGACGGCCGAAGACTGTGTACAGGCCCTGCACAGCACCCAGCCCGTGGAGCAATTGCCGCTGCTGATCGATGTGCTGGACAACGACCCCCACCGCCACACCCGCTTGTCCTGGCGCCAGGCCATCACCCACCAGGTGAGCCAGACCTGCGCCGCGTATTTCGACCAGACACAGGCGGACTGGCAGCCCCAGCGGTCCGAGGGCCTGTATGCGTTCTGGCGCGAGACTCTGCAGCACGACCACTCCATCGGCCTGCTGATGGGCTTGCCACACCTCGCCGAGGCCTTGGAGGCTCTGCCCGCCACCCGGGAAGACGCCGAACGCTGGGTACTGCACAGGCTGCGCCTTCCCAAGGCGGTGTGGCCAGACTATCTGGAGTCGGTGCTGCTGACGGTGAATGGCTGGGCTTCGTGGTGCGCCTATCTAGGCTGGCAGGCCCACCTGAACCAGACGACCGACCCGCACCTGCGGGAGCTGCTGGCGATCCGGCTGGCATGGGGTGCGGTTCTACTGCATTGCAAGGACGATGCCGCAGGCACCCATGCCTTCCAGGCGCTGCAACAGGCCTGGGGCCAGGCCCTCGCCTTGTTGCAACGGGCAGAGCAGGCTCTGCTGGTCGACGAAGTGTGGCAAGTGGCTCTGGAAGTCGGCTACCAGCGCCAGTTGGCTCAGCGGCTGCTCGGTGCCGGCAGTGCCCCGCCCAACCAGCACGAGATCGAGGTGCAAGCCGCTTTTTGTATTGATGTGCGCAGCGAGCCACTGCGGAGGTCCCTGGAGGCCATTTGGCCCGCCGTACAGACCATCGGGTTCGCGGGATTTTTTGGCCTGCCCCTCGCCTACACACCGCTGGGCACCAGCGCTCGCACGCCCCACCTGCCGGGCCTGTTGGCACCCGCAGTAGAAGCCACTGACTGCATCGTTCCGTCCACCACTGGGGCGTTGCAGACTAATGCGACGCTGCAAGAAGCAGCTACCAACGCACGCTCCAGGCGCTTTGCGCTGGCCGACCAATGGCTGTCTGCCAGCCGCTGGCCGGGGGCGGCTTTCTCGTTCGTTGAAGCGGCGGGCGTGGGCTATGCGGGTAAGCTGGGCCAGTGGCTACGTCCCTCCCGGCAAGCCAGAGCCAACGATGCGCTGGAAGGCCTGCCTGCGCGCTATCGCCCCCTGTGCCGGCCCCAGCTCACGGGGCTGGACATCGGCGCCAAGGTGTCGCTGGCAGCGCGGGTGCTGCGCTCCATGGGACTGGACGGTTATCTGGCGCCCCTGGTGCTGCTGGTGGGGCACGGCAGCCAATCGGCCAACAACGCCCATGCGGCAGCGCTGGACTGCGGTGCATGCTGCGGCCAGACCGGCGAAGTCAGCGCCCGCAGCCTGGCGCAACTGCTGAACGAGCCAGCCGTGCGCACGGGCCTGGCCGAACAAGGCATCGCCATTCCGGAGTCCACAGCCTTCGTGGCGGCCTTGCACAACACCACAACCGATGAGATCGAGGGCTTTGATCTGGACCTGCTGCCCCCAGCTGCTCGCCAACGGTGGGACAGCCTGCAACCGGTGCTGCGCCATGCCAGTGACCAGGTCCGCAGAGAACGGGCGCCGCACCTGCACCTCGACCCACGGGCGCCGCACAACGATTTGCTGAAGCAATTGCGCAGGCGCGCCAACGACGGCGCCCAGACACGGCCGGAATGGGGTCTGGCAGGCAACGCTGCCTTCGTCATTGCGCCTCGGCACAGGACGCTGGGCGCAGCACTGCAAGGACGCAGCTTTCTGCACGACTATGACGCCCAGAAAGACCCCGACGGCAGCCTGCTGGAGGCGCTCATGACCGCGCCCATGCTGGTCACCCACTGGATCAACTGGCAGTACCACGCATCCACCTGCGACCCCACACGCCTGGGGAGTGGCAACAAGGTGCTGCACAACGTGGTCGGCGGAAACATCGGCGTCTTTGAAGGCAACGGCGGCGATCTGCGCATCGGCCTGTCGCAGCAGTCGGTGCACGACGGGAAGCGCTGGGCCCACGAACCGCTGAGGTTGACCGTGGTGATTGATGCGCCTCGCCGGTCCATCAACGCAGTGATCCATCAACATGCCGTCGTCAAGCAACTGGTAGACCACGGGTGGCTGCACCTCTGGGGGTGGGAAGGCGCCGACCTGATGCGCTATGACCAGGGTGTCTGGGAGCCGCTGCACACGGAGAACTGGTGATGCACCCCAGTGCACGCCCCTATGCAGACCGCCGCATCGCCTTGCTGACCCAGCATGGCAAGGAGCGGGTCATCGCGCCCGCGCTGGAGCCGGGTCTGGGTTGCACGATTGAACATGTCAGCGGTTTCGATACCGACCTGCTGGGCACCTTCACCCGCGAAACGGCACGTGCGGGCTCGCAACTGGATGCAGCACGGCGCAAAGCCCGCAAGGGCATGGAGCTCTCCGGCCTCGATGCCGGCCTGGCCAGCGAGGGCAGCTTTGGTCCCGATCCGTTCACAGGAATGGTGCCCTGGAACGTGGAGCTGATCGCCTGGCTGGACGACCGCATGGGCATCGAGGTCGTCGGCATGGCACAAGGGCCTGCGCGCAGCGGGCACCTGCTGAGCGATGACTGGAGTGTCGTGGAGGCGTTTGCGCAGCGCGAGGGCTTCCCGCAGCACCGGCTGGTGCTGCGCCCGGAGAGCCAGAACGATACCCGCATGCACAAAGGTATCGCGGACTGGGACCGGCTGCGGCGCTGCTTCGACGCCTGCCAAGCCCAGGCCAGCAACCGCCAGGTCTTTGTGGAGACGGACCTGAGGGCCTTTGCCAACCCCACCCGCATGCGCCTCATCGAGCAAGCTGCGCAGGACTTGCTGCAGCGATTGCAGTCCAGCTGCCCGGCCTGCAACGCCCCGGGTTACTGGGTCACCGAACGCATACCGGGGCTTGCCTGCTCTGCGTGTGGACGGCCTACCGCTTCCTGCCGCGCTGAGGTGTGGTCCTGCCCGCGCTGTGAATACCAATCCAGGGTGAACAAGGTCGCACGGGCCGATCCGCGCCACTGCGCGCGATGTAACCCCTGAGGGTATCAATCAGCATCATCCACCACACGATTTCGACCCTGTCGCTTTGCCCGGTAGAGATTCGCATCGGCCCGTTCAATGGTCTGCAATAGCGTCTCAGCCCCACTGCTTCGGAGCGCGAGACCCACACTGACGCTGACCGTGATCGCCTGGTCCCCCACCTGCACTGGCTCCGTATCCATCACCGTTCGCAAGCGCTCGGCGGCAGCGCGGGCTGTGTCGCTACTGATGACGTTCAGGAGGACGATGAGCTCCTCTCCCCCGTAACGGGCCAACACATCACCGTCACGCAAGACGGACTTCGCACGGCGGGCCACCTCTTTGAGCACCATATCTCCCGCAGGATGTCCATACAGGTCGTTGACCGCTTTGAAGTGGTCAATGTCCAGCATCACGAGCGCAAGGCGGTGCCCGTCGCTGGGGCCTGGAGATGGTAGCTGGAAGGCCACTTGGGCACGGTCGAAAAAGGCACGGCGGTTGAAAAGTCCGGTCAACGGATCGTGGTTGGCTTCCATGCGCAGAAAACGCTCCAGCCGAACTTGTGGCGTGATGTCATGAAACAACCAAACCCGCCCCTTGTGTCCGCTCTGGAGGATGGGATGCGTGTCCACACGCCACACACAATCATCCAAAAACCAGCGGGCGACCAGCTCTGCGTCCAAATCGCTCTGCAAAGGAGCATAGGCCTGCTCCAATTCGGCCGCATTGTCGCAACGCTCACGGGTGGCCCGCATGGCTTGGGCCAGAACCTCCGCCGGCACCCATCCCGCAGACAGACCCAGCAGGGCCGCTGCAGCTGCGTTGATCTGCGCTTGCGGATGTCGCGCAGACAACACCACGATTCCCTGCGGGACACTGTCGAACACATGATGAAACTGCGCCGCCGATTCCGCGTTTTGCTCCTCCCATTGCCGCGCATCTACCAATTGGGCATATACAGGCCGCAACCACTGCACAGTGGCCTCTCCTCCAACAAGATCTGCATCCGCAGAACCATCAGACAATGCCGTGGCCTCATCCCATATCAGCACGAATCCGCCCCCCGCCATCCGGCCAAACGCACTGCAATCGACGTATAGCGCAAGACCCGGACTGAACGGCAAGCCCGCAGTGACCAAACTGGGCAACTCCTTGCGGGACAGACGCTGAACGGCATGTGTGCCAGTTTTTGGAGATACCGGCAACCGCCAGCGCCAGACGGGTGTATGACTCAGCGCGATGTTTGGCACGCTGCACAGGGGGACAACCTCATCGGGCGCTCGCTGCCACAAGGCCACAGCCAGTCGACACTGGGACTGCACACTGACTCCCTGCAGGAAGGCGATCAGGGCATCGTCTGGCGTCGAATGGGGGGAGGTCATGGGCAAGATCTATTCGCGGGAGAGGTGACGCATCAGGGCGTCCAGTACGACCACAGGCTGCGTAAGGTGAGGCATGTGGCCTTCCAGCTCTAGCGTTTCCGAAGTGCTACCCGGCAAATGCGCATGCAACCACCGCGCTACGTCCAAAGGCACGGCCACATCCTTGCGGCTATGGATGAAATGAGTGGGCACTGACACTCGCGGGACGATGACGCGGTGGTCAGACTGGAAAATCATTCTCAGAATGTGACGCGCGATGTCAGGGCGAATCTTGAAGAGCGTCTCGCTGAACCGCGACAACACGTGCTGATCGTCCACCCCCATCACCATCGGAACAAAGCCAGCAGCCCATGTCTGGTAGTTCATGGCCATCGCCTCATACAAAGCGTCCAGATCGCCCTGCTCGAAGCCACCCACATACCCGGCATCTGGATCGTTGAGGTAGCGCGGCGATGGCTGCAACAGAATCAGGCGCTGGAAACAATCCGGCCTGGCCACTGCTGCAATCATGCCAATCATCCCACTGACAGAGTGCCCCACATAGCTGACCTTTTGCACCTGCGCATCGTCCAGCAGAGCCAGCAAATCATCTGCATAACCAAAGAGCGAGTTATGCATGTCGCGGTGATAACTGCTGGCCCCGTCGTCTCCACAACCGGCCAGGTTATAGGACAACACACGAAACCGTGCATCCAAGGTTGGCCGCAGGTCGGACCACGATGTCTGATCCAAACCAAACCCGTGGCTCAGAACAACCACATGGCTGCCGACTCCACTCCAAGTGGCTTTAAGACGTTGGGTGACACGCATCAGAGTGGAGTTTCAGGATGGGGGCGATCCCATTATGGCTCGCCCCCCATCCGCCCCGTCACTCCACCGTGACGCTCTTGGCCAAGTTGCGGGGCTTGTCCACATCCGTCCCCCGCGCGCAGGCCGTGTGGTACGCCAGCAGCTGCAGCGGCACCACATGCAGCAGCGGGCTCAAGGGGCCGTAGTGCTCGGGCATGCGGATGACGTGGATGCCCTCGCTGCTTTCGATGCGGGTGTCGGCGTCAGCCAGCACGTACAGCACACCCGCGCGCGCACGCACCTCTTGCATGTTGCTCTTGAGCTTTTCGAGCAGGGTGTCGTTGGGTGCTACGGTGACCACGGGCATGGCGCTGGTCACCAGGGCCAGGGGGCCGTGCTTGAGTTCACCGGCCGGGTAGGCTTCAGCGTGGATGTAGCTGATTTCCTTGAGCTTGAGCGCGCCTTCCAGCGCGATGGGGTAGTGCAGCCCTCGGCCCAGGAAGAGGGCGTTTTCCATGCGCGCAAAGTCTTCAGCCCAGCTGATGAGCTGGGGTTCAAGCGCCAGCACGGCCTGCAGGGCCACGGGCAGGTGGCGCATGGCCTTGAGGTGGGCGGCCTCCTGCTCTTCACTCAGGCGGCCCTTGCTCTGCGCCAGGGCCAGCGTCAACAAGAACAGGCCTGCCAGCTGCGTGGTGAAAGCCTTGGTGCTGGCCACACCGATCTCGACGCCGGCGCGCGTGATGTACGCCAACTTGCATTCGCGCACCATGGCGCTGGTGGCCACGTTGCAGATGGTGAGCGTGTGCTGCATGCCCAGGGACTGCGCGTGGCGCAGCGCGGCCAGGGTATCGGCCGTCTCGCCCGACTGGCTGATGGTGACGACCAGTGTGCGCGGGTTGGGCACGCTGGTGCGGTAGCGGTATTCGCTGGCCACTTCCACCTGGGTGGGGATGCCAGCGATTTCTTCGAGCCAGTATTTGGCGGTGCAGCCGCTGTAGTAGCTGGTGCCGCAGGCCAGGATCAGCACATTGTCGATTTCCTTGAACACGCGCCAGGCAGCAGCGCCGGGCTCGCCATGCTGGCCTGCGCCATCAAACAGCTCGGGCACGATGCCGGCCAGGCCTTCCAGCGTGTCGGCAATCGCGCGAGGCTGCTCGAAAATTTCCTTTTGCATGTAGTGGCGATACGGCCCCAGCTCGGCCGCGCCGCTGTGGGCCTGCACGGTGCGCACGGGGCGCTGTTCGGTGGTCAGCGCATTGCCGTCCTTGCCCACGATCCAGTAGCGGCCCAGCTGCAGGTCCACCAGGTCGCCCTCTTCCAGATAGACGATCTGGTCGGTGACCCCCGCCAGGGCCATGGCGTCGCTGGCCAGAAAGTGCTCGCGCGATGACGAGGCGCCGGTGGCGTCCTTGCCCACGCCCAGGATCAACGGAGACCCGGCGCGTGCCCCCACCACACGGTGGGGTTCGTCCTTGTGCATGACGGCGATGGCATAGGCGCCATGCAGTTCGGCCACGGTGGCCCGCACGGCGTCGAACAGGTCGCCGCTGTAATGGCTGTCCACCAGGTGGGCGATGACCTCGGTGTCGGTCTGGCTTGCAAACACGTAGCCGCGTGCCTGCAAGCGGGCGCGCAGTTCTTCGTGGTTCTCGATGATGCCGTTGTGCACCAGTGCCACCCGGCCTGCGGCCTGCGCATGGGCGTCCGCGCCCGTGCCGTGGCTGAAATGCGGGTGGGCGTTGTGCACGGCGGGCGCGCCGTGGGTGGCCCAGCGGGTGTGGGCAATACCGGTGGCGCCATCGATGTGCTCGGTGCTCACCTGCTCCAGCAGCTCGGCCACGCGGGCGGTGCTGCGGGCGCGCTGCAGGCCGGCAGGACGCGTGGCGTCCAGGCTGGACGCATGCACGGCCACGCCGCACGAGTCATAGCCCCGATATTCAAGCCGCTGCAGGCCCTGCACGAGGATGGGAACGATGTTGCGCGTGGAGACTGCGCCGACGATACCGCACATGGTGGTTGCCCTTGGGTTGGATTCGATGGGGCGATCGTAGGGAGCAAAGAGAAAAATTATTCATTGATATTTGCACAAAAATGAACTTAAATTTCACCAATTCACATCGGTGAAATTTTCATTCATTTTTTATCAATCAATGGAATCTATATCTCTCGATGCGATCGATCTCCAGCTGCTCAACCTGCTGCAAACCGATGCCGCGCAAAGCAACCAGGCCCTGGCCGAACAGGTGCACGTGTCGCCCCCCACCTGCCTGCGCCGCGTCAAGCGCCTGCACGATGCGGGGCTGATCGAGCGACAGGTGGCCATCCTGCAGCCCGACCGGCTGGCTGCCCTGCAAGGCCACGGGCTGGCGTGCATCGTGGAGGTGTCGCTGGACCGCCAGGGGGCCGAACAGCTCGACGCCTTCGAAGCCCGCGCCGTGCAGGAGGCCGCCGTGCAGCAGTGCTGGCGCGTCTCGCCCGGGCCGGACTTTGTGCTGGTGGTGCACACGCGGGACATGCCGGGCTACCTGGCGCTGTCGCAGCGGCTGTTTACCGGCGACGCCAACGTGCGCAATGTGAAGGCGTTCTTTGCAACCCGGCGGGCCAAATTTGAGACAAAAGTGCCTGTAGCGCTAGATTGATATGCGCTAGCCGCTATCAATTTGTTAGCAAACCCATCTAAATCCTCAACGGTGACCTCTCACCACCTCGCCCCGCAACCCCACCCCTGACAGGCCCCGCAGCACGTCCCCACCACCCAGCAACGTCATCAATGCGACTGATGGGAATGGAGCACGGTCATTTCTTGCTGGTATCGCCTGGCCGGGCGTTGTAAGCTCCCCCGCACTTTCAACCTACCTGGCCGGTGGATGCCCGCGTGGCAGCACCGCCCTTCTCCAGCACCCCCATGCCGACGCCCCGCCGCCAGATGCCCCGCCGCATCTACCCCTTGCGCATACTGGGCATGGGGCTGGGCGGCATGGTGGTGGCGACGGTGCTGTGGGAGCGGCAAGCATCCCCCCTGGCCTGGACGGCGCTGTTGCTGGCCACGTTGGTGTGGCCGCATGTGGCCTACCTGCTCACACGCCGCGCGAACGACCCTTACGCCGCCGAGGTGCGCAACCTGCTCATCGACTCGGCGCTGGTCGCTGCGCTGGTGCCGCTGATGCACTTCAACCTGCTGCCCAGCGTGATGCTGCTCACCCTGACCATGGTGGACAAGATCACCACCGGCATCCGGGGGCTGTGGGTGCGCGCCCTGTGGGTGATGCTGGCGGCCGGTGTGGCCAGCACTGCGGTCATGGGACTGCACTGGGCGCCCGAGACCTCCATGCGCGTGATGGTGGCCTGCCTGCCGGTGATGTCGCTGCACACGCTGTCGGTCAGCGCCGTCAGCTACCAACTCATCCGGCAGTCCGCGCGCCAGAACCAGATGCTGGACGAACTGCGCCGCGTGGACGCACTGACCGGCCTGTTCGGGCGCGGCCACTGGCAAGAACAGGCAGAGGCCGCACTGCGCCGCCACCACACCACCGACGAGCCCGCCTGCATGCTGATGCTGGACATCGACCACTTCAAGGAGATCAACGACGCCTACGGCCACACCGTGGGCGATGAGGTCATCCGCGCGCTGGCGCATGTGGTGCGGGGCAACGTGCGCGCCGGTGACTGCGCGGGGCGCTACGGCGGGGACGAGTTCGCCATCGTGCTGCCCGGCATGCATGCGCGCGACGCCCTGGCCATTGCCCAGCGCATCCGAGAGCAGACCGAAGGCGTGCGCCTGCGCAGCCTGCCCGAACTGCGCATCACCAGCAGTATCGGCGTGGCCCCGGCCGACCACCGCCACAGCAGCCTGCGTGCGTGGATCGACGCGGCCGACGCAGCGCTGTACGTCGCCAAGAACGGCGGACGCAATCAGGTGGCGGGGTGCATGGAACCGGCGCTGGTACCAGCGGTGTAGCAGCCAGCACTGCGGCTGGCGTCAGGGCTCGCTGGCGGCTGCAGGGTTCACCGGCCACTGCACCCGCACCGTGCAACCAGCGCCCGGCACCGCCGTCGCGCTGATCTGTGCGCCGTGGCGCTGCGCAATGGCGCGGCACAGTGCGAGCCCCGCGCCCACACCCTCGAACTCCGTCTCGCGGTGCAGGCGCTGGAACACGCCGAACAAGCTGCCCACGCGCGCCGGGTCAAAGCCCACGCCGTTGTCCTGCACGGCGAAGGCGACCTGGCCCGCCGATGCGGCATCCGCCACCACCGTGATGCACGGCTGAGCCACGGGGCGGGTGAACTTGAGGGCGTTGCCCAGCAACTGCATCAGCAGATCCTGCAGCAGCGCGGGGTCGGCTTGCAGCGTGGGCAGGTCGGCGCCCACGCGCCATTCCACAGCGCGCCCGGCCTCGGCCGAGGCCAGCGTGGTGCGCGCCTGGGCCACGGCATCGGCCGCGGGCACGGGCTGCAGGCGCAGCGGCGCACGGCTGGTGCGCACCAGGGCTTGCAGCCCATCGATCATGAGCCCCATGCGGCGGGCGGACTGGTCCATGGTGGCGAGGAAGCCCAGGGCTTCTTGCACCTCGGCGCCTTGCGCCACCTCGGGCGGCAGGTCGCCCAACACCTCGCGCACCAGCGTGCCGTATGACGTCACATGCCGCAGCGGCGCACGCAGGTCGTGCGAGACGGCGCGCAAGAACTCCTCCTGCGCCGCCGCCATGTCGGCCACCTGCTGCTGGCTGCGGGCCAAGTCGGCGCGCAGTTGCTGCAGTTCGTGATCGGTGCCGGTACCTGACTCGTTCATGGCTTGGGTTGTTTGGCCGGGCGATTCCAGTTGGCAATGCTCACCTGCTTGCCCCGCGCCACGCTCAGCGCGCCGGGCGCCGTGCTCTTGGTGATGGTGCTGCCGCCCCCCACCGTGCCGCCTGCGCCAATTGTCACGGGCGCCACCAGCACGCAGTTGCTGCCAATGTGCACATCGGCCTCGATCACCGTGCGGTGCTTGTTGGCGCCGTCGTAGTTGGCGGTGATGCTGCCCGCGCCGTAGTTCACGCGCTCGCCCACGGTGGCGTCGCCCAGGTAGGCCAGGTGGTTGGCCTTGGCGCCGTCGGCCAGTGTGCTGTTCTTCACTTCCACAAAGTTGCCGATGTGCACTTCGCGGCCCAGTTGCGCGCCGGGGCGCAGGCGGGCAAAGGGGCCAATCAGCGCGCCCTCGCCCACCGTGGCACCAGCCTTTTCGCCGTCGATGTGGGTATAGGGGTGGATGACTGCGCCTGCCGCAATGCGTGCGTTGGCGATGCAGCAGTTCGCGCCAATGCTCACGCCCTCGCCCAGTTCCACGCGGCCGGTGAAGACGCAATTCACGTCAATCTCCACGTCCTGGCCACAGACCAGTTCGCCGCGCACGCCAGTGCGGGTGTCGTCGCGCAGGTCAAAACGGGCCGGGTCGGCCAGGCGCACACCTTGCTCCATCAAGGCGCGGGCCTGACGCAGTTGGTGGGCACGCTCCAACTCGGCCAGTTGCAGCGGGCTGTTGACGCCCGCCACCTGCAGCGCGTCGGTGATGCGGTGGGCCACCACGGGCACGCCGTCGGCCACGGCCATGGCGACGATGTCGGTGAGGTAGTACTCGCCCTGGGCGTTGTTATTGGTCAGCCGCGCCAGCCAGGGCGTGAGCCGCCGCGCGGGCACGGCCATGATGCCGCTGTAGACCTCGGTGATGGCGCGCTGGGCGTCGGTGGCGTCCTTGTGCTCGACGATGCCCTGCACGGCGCCGTCGGCGTTGCGCACGATGCGGCCGTAGCCCGTGGGGTCGGGCAGGGTCACCGTCAGCAGGGCCAGCTTGTCGCCTTCGCTGACCGCCACCAGCGCGCGCAGGGTGTCGGCCTGCGTCAGCGGCACATCCCCCGACAGCACCACGGCCGTGCCGTCGTCCCGCAGGTGGGGCACGGCTTGCTGCACGGCATGGCCGGTGCCCAGTTGTGGCTCCTGCCGCACGAATTTCAAGTCAAAAGTGCTGGTAGCGCTCGTCGCGCTTGCGGTAGCTGCTTCTACTTCTGTAGCACCATGGCCGGTGATGACGATGGCGCTGCGTGCCTGCAGGTGCGCGGCCTGGTCCAGCACGTGGTGCAGCAGCGGGCGCCCGGCCAGGCGCTGCAGCACTTTGGGGATGCGGCTTTTCATGCGCGTGCCTTTGCCGGCCGCCATGATGAGGATGTCGATTGAGGTCATGAAAATGGAAGGGGGTTGCGCAGCACACGCCCGGCGCGCGGGCATTGCCTGGATTATCGGCTGCGACCTACGGGGTGCAAAATGCTACATAAACAATAGCTGCCAGCGCATGATTGACCAGCGCTCGCGGCCTTTTTGACCCAAAACCTTCCGCAATGACGGCGCTACAACAGCGGCATCAGCCGGGGCGGCGTGTCGTAGTACTCGGCAATGCGCGCCAGCGCGCGGGTGTTGAGCAGGCGCAGCCGCCCGTTTTTCAGCTCGTGCAGGCCCAACTGGGCCAGGCGCCGCAGCGTCTTGTTGGTGTGCACCAGCGACAGCCCGAGCGCATCGGCAATGTGCTGCTGGTTGAGCGGAAAGCCCACCGAACCATCTTCCACCAGCCCGATGCGGTCGAGCCGCCGGTACAGGTGCATCAGCAGCATGGCCACGCGCTCGGTGGCGTTGCGGCGGCCGGCGGTGAGCAGGTTGTCGTCCACATGGCCCTCCTCGTGCGCCGACAGCCAGGTGATGTCGTAGCCCAGACGCGGGTGTTCACGGAACAGCGCCCACAGGCTGTCGTTCTGGAACACGCACAGCGAGCAGTCGGTCAGCGCCTCGATGCCGTGCGCCGATACATCACCAAACTCCTGCTGCAACCCGACCAGATCGCCGGGCAGCAAGAAGTTGAGGATCTGGCGGCGCCCGTCGCTCAGCGTCTTGTAGCGAAACGCCCAGCCGGAATACAGCGTGAACAGCTTGGCGTTGGTCTGGTTCTCGCGCACCAGCGCACCGCCGGCTTCCACCGCCATGGTCTCGCTGCGAAAGCCCTGGATGAAGTCCAGCACCTCCGGCTTCACGGCGGTGAATGCACCGGTCTTGCGCAGCCGACAATTGCTGCAGGCCGGAGGACAGACATGGGCGGGCAAGGTGGCGTTCATGAAGGAGCGATTCTAGGGACGGGAATCATGCCGAAACAGCTCGTTGCAACAAAGCTGCACGCGATGTGCCATCGCTGTCGCCTCTATGTCTTTTGACATTGCGCGGGCACCTTGCGCCCCCTACATTGGGCTGCATCTATGAATCTATCCCCCGCCCTGTATGAGGTGCTCTACGTGAGCACCATCGCCCCCGATCAACCGCTGAGCGTGGTGGCCGAAATTGCGGGGCGCGCGCGCTTTGTGAATGCCGAACTGGACATCACGGGCCTGCTGATCTTTGACGGACAGCGCTTTTGCCAGCAGCTGGAGGGCCCGCAAAAGGCCGTGCTCAAGCTCATCGAGCGCATCCGCAACGACCCCCGCCACATCAACGTCGAGGTGTTGCACCACGGCCCTCTGGCGGGGCGGCGATTCCAGCACTTCAGCCTGGCATTCAGCACCGTGGAAGACGTAGATGCACTGGCCCGCATGGAGCTGCTGGATGGCGACGCGGCGCTCGCCGCGTTCGAGGCAGTGCGGGGCGAGCTGGTGCTCTGACCCGCCGCCTCGCACCGCTTTCAACTAAGAGCGGCTAACAAAACTCAGCGAAGCGGTTCTGGCTAGGCGCTGTGTCGCAGGCAGTACGAGCAGTACGACAAGACACCGCAACGACGCCAGAAGAGTTTTGTTTGCCGCTCTAACCATTCCTAGGTCCAGCGCCGCAGGATCAGCGTGGCGTTGACGCCGCCAAACCCAAAGCCGTTGAGCATGGCATGCGTCAGGGCCATGGACCGGGGCCGCAGCGCCACCAGGTCCAGCCCCTCGGCCAACGCATCGGGCTGGTGCAGGTTCAGCGTGCCGGTCACCACTTGGTCGCGCAGCGCCAGCGTCGTGAAGATGGCGGCCACCGCGCCCGCTGCGCCCAGCAGATGGCCCGTGGCCGACTTGGTGGAGCTGATGGCCACCGGCGCGTTCGCACCAAACACCCGCCGGATGGCGGCCAGCTCGCCCCGGTCGCCCACGCCGGTGGAGGTGGCGTGGGCGTTCAGGTGCTGCACGTCCTGCGCCGTGAGGCCCGCCTGTGCCAGCGCGGCCTGCATGCTGCGCGCGGCGCCGTCACCGTCTTCGGGGCCGGAGGTGATGTGGTACGCGTCGGCCGACGTGCCGTAGCCCACCAGCTCGGCCAACGGCTGTGCGCCGCGCGCCAGGGCATGGTCCAGCGCCTCGATCACCAGCATGCCTGCGCCCTCGCCCATCACAAAGCCGTCGCGCTGCGCATCGAACGGGCGCGATGCCTGATCAGGCGTGTCGTTGAACGCCGTACCCAAGGCCTTGGCCGCCGCAAAACCGCCCAGGCTCACACGGTCGATAGCGGCCTCGCTGCCGCCGCACACGGCCACATCGGCCTCGCCGCTGCGGATCAGGCGTGCGGCATCGCCAATCGCCTGCACGCTGGCGGCGCACGCGGTGACCGGTGCGCCCAGCGGCCCCTTGAGCCCGTGGCGGATGGACACCTGCCCCGCCGCCAGGTTGACCAGGAACGACGGCACCGTGAACGGCGACAGCCGCTGCGGCCCGCGTGTGTCGGTGGTGCGCACCGCCTCGGCAATCGCGCCGAAGCCGCCGATGCCCGAGGCGATGACCGTGGCGGTGCGCTCACGCGCCCGCTCGTCGGCTGGCGGCCAGCCTGCCTGGGCCAGCGCCTGTTGCGCAGCGCCCAGGGCAAAGGGGATGAAGCGGTCCATCTTGCGCTGGTCCTTGGACGAGACGATGGCGTCCACATCCCAGCCGCCCTCGGGGTCTTGCGTCACGTCGGGCACCTGCCCCACGACCCTGGCAGCGATGCCCTCGGTCACCGCGTCCGGCAGGCGCGACAGGCCGGAGCGCCCGGCCAGCAGGCGCTGCCAGGCCAGCTCTACACCGCAGCCCAGCGGCGACACCAGGCCCATGCCCGTGACCACCACGCGGCGCATCAGGCCACTCCCTTGTTGCTACACACACCACTTGCTTTTTGCATGGATTCACCTCGTCAGACAGTTGGGTGCAGCGGTTCTGCACCTTTATGATTGCAATCGTCATCATAAACCGCAAACCCATTTTGCGTACGACCGCAATCAATAAGAGGCTTCCATGAAGGTTTCCAAAGCGCAGGCCGCAGAGAACCGGCAGGGCATCCTGGACGCAGCAGCCCGCCTGTACCGCGAGCGGGGGCTGACCGGTGTGGGCGTCGCCGACATCACGCGCGATGCCGGGCTGACGCATGGCGGGCTGTACCGGCATTTCGCCTCCAAAGAAGCACTGGTGCAGGAGGCGTGCACCCAGGCGTTCGACTGGTCCATCCCCGTGCTGGACGGCGAGCGGCCCCACGCCACGGTGAGCGACCGCGTCCGGCGCTACCTCTCACCCGAACACCGCGACGCGCCGGGCTCGGGCTGCCCCGTGGCCGCGCTGGCGGTGGACGCCGCGCGGGCGGGCGGCGGGGTGTCTGAAGTGTTTGCCCAGGGCATCGAACGCAACATCCAGCGGTTTGCCCAGTTGCTGGCCGACAGCACTGCCGATGCGAGCGGTAGCGCCGCCCCATCGCCGCAAGACCGCGCCCGCGCCATCCATGTGCTGGCCACCATGGTGGGCGGGATGGTGCTGGCGCGCGCCACCGCAGCGGCCCAGCCCGCGTTGTCGAACGAGCTGATGCAGACGCTGCAGACGCAGCTGACAGACTGGCTGGAAGACGGTACCCCCAGCCCTTCGGACCGATAAAAAAAGGGCTGCCAGCGCTTGTTCAACAAGCACCGGCAGCCCTTCGAGAGTCACATCACCGGGGGCAAGGCGCCCCAGGGATCAAATCAGGCGCAGCAGGCGTCGCCCCAGGCAGGCGCCCCATTGCCCACCGACGCACGGCGCCACCAGGCGGCAGGGCGAGCATCGGCGGCATCGCCGCGCACCCAGCGGTACTGCAGGCGGCGGCCGTTCAGGGGTTCGACCACCACCGACTGGCCGGCCGCCACGGGCAGCGACTGACCTGCGCACAGGAACATGTCGCTGCCGTCGCCAAGACCCTGGCCCAGCGTGACCCAGGCCTGGCCTTCGGCAATGCGCAGGGTCATCGCGGCCTTGGGGGCCAGGGTGACGGCGGCGCCTGCGGCCACCTGCCCCGCCTCACCGGCGGCAGCGCCCGTGGCGCGGGAAGATGCAAACAGATGCAAAGCGTGAGAGGTTGTCATGGCTTTCTCCGGGTTAACCCTAATATGACCGTATGGTGCGCCGGTTGCAGAACAACGTCCAATGAAAAGCACGGCACCGATTGATGCTTTTCCTGCATGAGCCGCTCAAACGGTTCTGCGCTGTAGCGGTGCTGCTATCCGAAGCAGAGCAAACCGGGCCAGGCCAGCGGCAAACCGGCCCCCAGCGCCCGCCACACCGGCCAGCGCCGTGCCCAGCGCACGGCCGCCCTGTCCCAGCGCATGCCCCAAGTCGCGCAGCGGCTGCACCACGCCACATTCCCAATCCCGGGCGGCCGTGCTGGCGGGCTGCGCCAGAGCGGGGGCTGCTAGGACGTCCCAGCGGAAAGCCACCGACTCCGCGCAGCCGGAACCGCTCCAGGCCTCCATCACCACATGCTGCCCCGGCGCAACCGCCAGCTGTTCGCCCGGCTGCAGCACATGGTCTACCGCGGCGCCCGGCAGGTCCGCCAATGCGCCGCGCAAGGTGACCCACGCCTGCCCCTGGGCGATCTGCAGCACGCCATGGGAGTTGGGCCGCAAGGACAAGGCTTGGCCTGTAGCCAGTTTCCAGCAACCGGCCGCGCGACGGCCAGCCGTGGCGGCGTGGACGGATTGTTGCGATTCCAGAACGTTGCGGGCGGACATGACAGGCTCCTTGGCTTCAGTAAAACGTGTTGAGGAGCCTGAATGGTGCGCCTTGCACCGTACACAGTCCAATGAAAACGCGGTACGCTATTCATTCCATCGACGCATGAATCATCCATTGCAGGAATGCCGCCATGACCTCTGCCGAATACTCCCCCGCCGTCTTGCGCACCCGGCCTGTGGCCACAGGGCACTGGCGAGCCTTCCTGGCCGTGGCCAAGCACCTCAACTTCCGCGCAGCGGCCGACGAGTTGGCCCTTACCCAGTCGGCGGTGAGCCGCCAGATCCAGGCGCTGGAAGAAGAAGTGGGCGTGCCCCTGTTCCTGCGCCACACACGCGCGGTGGAGCTGACCAGCGCGGGCGCACAGCTGCAGCGCGCCGTGGGCCCGGCACTGGAGCGCATGGACGCCGCCGTGCGCCTGGTGCGCCAGACGGCCGGGCGACGCAGCGTGGCCATCACCACCTGGGCCAGCTTTGCATCGATGTGGCTGATCCCGCGCATGGAAGAGTTCCAGCGCGACAACCCGGGCATCGACATCCGCATTGATGCGAGCGACGTGCAGGTGGACCTGGAGACGTCGGACGTGGACCTGGCCTTGCGCTATGCCATGCCTGCCGGGGCCACCCAGGGCGGCATCCGCCTGTTTGGCGAGCAACTGGCCGTGGTGGCCAGCCCCTGGCTGCTCAAGAGCGGCAAGCCGCTGCGCACTCCCGCCGATGTGGCGCAGTTCACCCTGATCGAGGCGGGCGACGCCCACCGCACACACTACCTGGAATACCTGAGCTGGCGCCGCTGGTTCGACACCCGCGACCTGACCAAGCTGCAGCCCCAGCGCTGGCTGTACTTCAACTACGCCCACCAGATCGTGCAGGCCGCGCTGGCCGGCCAGGGCCTGGCGCTGGCGCGCATGCCGCTGATTGCCGATGCGCTGGCCGCTGGCGACCTGGTGGAGGTGCTACCCGGTCACCGCATCGACTCGCCCCTGGCCTACTGGCTCATGGTCGGGCCGCGCAGCGCGCAGCGGCCAGAGATCAAGGCCTTCTGCGCCTGGCTGCAGGTACAGGCCGAGGCCACCCGCCAGGCGATTGGCGATGTGCCCGACCCGGACCTGAACGACAACCTGGATGGATCATGAAGAAAGCGCTGGGCCTTGCGGTCCCAGCGCTTTCATTTTGATAGCTGCCAGCGCATATTTTTCTAGCGCTTGCGGCTGTTTTGACCTCAAATCAGGCCAACGTTACCCGTGCAAACTTGCGCTTGCCCACCTGCACCACGTAGGTGCCGGCGGCGAGCTTCAGGCCCTTGTCGCTGACCACGCTGCCTTCCACGCGCACACCGCCGCCGTCGATCAGGCGGTTGGCCTCGCTGGTCGAGGGGGCCAGGTTGGCCTGCTTGAGCAGCGCACCAATGCCCAGCGGCGCGCCCGACAGGCTCACCTCAGGGATCTCATCGGGCACGCCGCCCTTGCTGCGGTTGATGAAGTCCTGCTCGGCCGCGTCGGCGGCGGCAGCGCTGTGGAAGCGCGTGGTGATCTCCTTGGCCAGCATCACCTTGGCGTCCTTGGGGTTGCGCCCGCCCTCCACCTCGGCCTTGAGCGCGGCAATCTCGGCCAGGCTCTTGAACGACAGCAGGGTGAACCAGTCCCACATCAGCGTGTCGCTGATCGACAGCACCTTGGCGAACATGGTGTTGGCGTCCTCGGCGATGCCGATGTAGTTGTTCTTGGACTTGGACATCTTGTCCACGCCGTCCAGGCCCACCAGCAGCGGCATGGTGAGCACACACTGCGGTTCCTGGCCGTATTCCTGCTGCAGGTGGCGGCCCATGAGCAGGTTGAACTTCTGGTCCGTGCCACCCAGTTCCAGGTCGCTCTTCAAAGCCACCGAGTCGTAGCCCTGCATCAGCGGGTACAAGAACTCATGCACCGCGATGGACTGGCCGGTGGTGAAGCGCTTGTGAAAGTCGTCGCGCTCCATCATCCGGGCCACGGTGTAGCGGGAAGCCAGCTGGATCATGCCGCTCGCACCCAGGGGCTCGCTCCACTCGCTGTTGTAGCGGATCTCGGTCTTGGCCGGGTCCAGCACCATGCTGGCCTGCTTGTAGTAAGTCTCGGCATTCACCTTGATCTGCTCGGGCGTGAGCGGAGGGCGCGTGCTGTTGCGGCCCGAGGGGTCGCCGATCAGGCTGGTGAAGTCGCCGATCAGGAAGATGACCTGGTGGCCCAGATCTTGCAATTGCCGCATCTTGTTCAGCACCACCGTGTGGCCGATGTGGATGTCGGGGGCCGTGGGGTCCAGGCCCAGCTTGATGCGCAGCGGCTGGCCGGTGGCCTCCGAGCGCGCCAGCTTCTTGACCCATTCGTCCTGTGGCAGCAGCTCTTGCACACCGCGCAGCGAGATTTCGAGGGCTTGTCTTACACCATCAGAGACCGGGGTTGTTGTAACAGCAGATTGATTCATAAGGGTTTTTTGGGATGTCTAGACAGCATGCACCGCTATACTTCAGCCCACATTGCAGAGGCGGATTCTAGTGGGACCGCCGTTTCGACCTGTTTTTCATCAACCTGTCGAATGGCTGCAGCCTGACAGTCTGTGCTCCTGGCCCCGCCCCGCATACGCACCGGGGGTGTGCCACGGATCCGCAATCACCCTGGGGATAGACCTTTGATTCACGGCCTCACTACGGTCCGCACCGCTAGCATCGCTTTGCTTGACCGGCTGTCCCGCACAATCCAACAACACCCCAAACGCATCACCGCCGCCGTCGCAGCCATCCTGCTGACGGGTGGCGGCGGCGCATTCGCCGTGGCCTCCTTTGCACCCGACCCGGCCGAGCTGCCGGTGCGCATGGTGAACTACCCGGTCGAATCGCTGGCTGAGAACATGGTGCTGGGCCAGCTGGATGCTCCCAGTTTTTCGCTGTTCCGCTCCGAACAGGTGCGCAGCAGCGACACCCCCGAGTCGCTGCTGCAGCGCATGGGCGTAGCCGACCCGGCCGCCGCCGCCTTCATGCGCAGCGACACGCCGGTGCGGCAGAACGTGCTGGGCCGCACCGGCCGCATCGTGTCCGCAGAGACCACCGACGACCACCGCCTGATCCGCCTGACGGTGCGCTGGGTGCCGGACGACAGCGGCAACTTCCGCCGCCTGATCGTCGAGCGCACGGGCGACAACAAGTTTGCGACCCGCATCGAAACCGCCAAGATGACGACCAACAGCCGTCTGGCGGGCGGCATCATCCACAGCTCGCTGTTTGCCGCCACCGATGCGTCGAACATCCCCGACGCCGTGGCCGTGCAGGTGGCCGAACTGTTCTCGGGCAACATCGACTTCCGCCGCTCGCTGCGCAAGGGCGACCGCTTCTCGGTGGTGTACGAAACCCTGGAAGCCGATGGCGAGCCCCTGTCCAGCGGCCGCGTGCTGAGCGCCGAGTTCGTCAACAACGGCAAGACCCACCAGGCCGTCTGGTTCCAGGAACCCAACGCCGCCAAGGGCGCCTACTACACGCTGGACGGTGAAAGCATGCGCCGCGCCTACCTGACCTCGCCCGTCGAGTTCTCGCGCGTGACCAGCGGCTTCAAGATGCGCCTGCACCCCATCCTGCAAACCTGGCGCGCCCACCTGGGCACCGACTTTGCAGCCCCCACAGGCACCGCCGTGCGCACCGTGGGTGATGGCGTGGTGGAGTTTGCGGGCGTGCAGAACGGCTACGGCAACGTGGTGTTCGTCAAGCACCGCAACCAGCACGTCACCGTCTATGCCCACCTGAGCCGCATCGACGTGCGCCAGGGCCAGTCGGTCGAGCAAGGCCAGACGCTGGGCGCCGTGGGCGCCACGGGCTGGGCCACCGGTCCGCACCTGCACTTCGAGTTCCGCGTCAACGGCGTGCACCAGGACCCGATGACCATCGTGGCCCAGAGCGAAGCCGCAGCACCGGTGTCCGCAGCCGCACGCCCTGCGTTTGACCGCCTCGCGGCCAACATGCGTGTCCAGCTGAACGCCGCTGCGCTCATCGAGCAGGCCAGCGCAGACTGATCGCCCCCCATCTCCAGATACCACCCGTCAGGCCATGTCCGATCTGTACATCGGCCTGATGTCGGGCACCTCGCTCGACGGGATCGACGGGGTGCTGGCCGATTTCTCGGGCCCGCGCCTGCAGGTCACACACCACGCCAGCGCCGCCTTTGCCCCCGCACTGCGCGCCGAGCTGCTGGCCCTCAACACCCCCGGCGACAACGAGCTGCACCGCGCAGCCCTCGCAGGCAATGCTTTATCCCGGGCTTATGCCGAGGTAGTGCACACCTTGCTGCAGCGCAGCGGCCACCCGGCAAGTGCCATCCGAGCGATAGGCGCCCACGGGCAGACGGTGCGGCACCGCCCCCAGGAATTTGACGGCACAGGCTACACCCTGCAGCTGGGCAGCCCCGCCCTGCTGGCCGAGCTGACGGGCATCACCGCGGTGGCCGACCTGCGCAGCCGCGATGTGGCTGCAGGCGGCCAGGGTGCGCCGCTGGTGCCCGCCTTCCACCAGGGCGTGTTCGGCCGGCCGGACGAGACAGTGCTGGTGCTGAACATTGGTGGCATCTCCAACCTCAGCGTGCTGGGGGCAGATGGCAGCGTGCTGGGCTTCGACTGCGGCCCGGGCAACGCCCTGATGGACCACTGGTGCCAGCAGCACACGGGCCAGCCGTTTGACAAGGATGGCGCCTGGGCCGCCACCGGACAGGTGCTGCCGGACCTGCTGGCCGCGTTGCTGCAGGAGCCGTACCTGCACAAGGCGCCTCCCAAGAGCACAGGCCGCGACCTGTTCAACCCCGCCTGGCTGGCCGCGCACCTGCAGCCCTTTGCGCAGGCCGCAGCGGCCGATGTACAGGCCACATTGACCGAATTCACCGCAAGCGCTAGTGCAATATGCGCCAACAGCTATCCAAACAATAGCAAAACGCTGGCGGTATGCGGCGGCGGCGCGCTCAACGGCCAGCTCATGCAGCGGCTGCAGGCCGCCTGCCCGTCCCTGCAGGTGGTGGCCACCGATGCGCTGGGCCTGCCCGCCCTGCAGGTGGAGGCCGCCGCGTTTGCCTGGCTGGCGCGCCAGGCGCTGAACGGAGCGCCGGGCAACCTGCCCCGCGTGACGGGCGCCGTGGGCCCTCGCGTGCTGGGCGCGGTGTACCCGGCCTGAAACGCCCGGTCTACACAGTCCTGGGCAGGGCGATCAACCGTGGTCCCCGGCATCGACTGATGCCCCCGCCTGGGTGCCGGACCGGTCTTGCGGCGACAGTTGCCAGAAGATACCGGCCGAGGCCACCGTGATCAGCCCCATGCAGGCAAACGTGGCCTGAAAGGCTTGCAGTGTCTGCGCTGTGCCCGGGGGCTGGAAGAAATCGGTGAACGCCGCCAGCACGGCCCCCGCCGCAGCCACACCCATGCCCATGGCCACCATCTGCACCATCGACAGCAGGCTGTTGCCGCTGCTGGCCATGTCGTGCCCCAGGTCTTTCAGGGTCACGGTATTCATGGCCGTGAACTGCAGCGAATTCACCGCACCAAACACCGCCAGCTGCACCACATGCACCCACAGCGGCTGCGAGGGCGCCGCCAGCCCGAAACTGGCCATGGTCACCCCCACCAGCAGCGTGTTGCCCACCAGCACCTGGCGGTAGCCAAAGCGGGTGATCAGCGTGGTGGTGAACCGCTTCATGGACATGCCCGCCACCGCCACGGGCAGCATCATCATGCCCGCCTGCAGCGGCGAATAGCCCATGGTGACCTGCAGCAGCAACGGAATCAGGAACGGCATGCACGAGCTGCCCAGCCGCGCAAACAGATTGCCCAGCAGCCCGATGCGCAAGGTGTCCACCGAAAACAGCCGGGGCGAAAACAAGGGGTCGGGCCGCCGCGCCGCGTGCAGCCAGTAGGCCACCAAGCTGGCCAGCCCGAAGATCATGAGCACCAGCACACTCGCCTGCCGCAGCCCCAGGCTGGCCAGACCGTCCAGCGCCAGCGACAGCGCCACCATGCCAAAGGCGAGCATTAGATAGCCCGCCAGGTCAAACCGTGCCACCGTCGGCACAGCCACCCCGGGCATATAGCGCATGGTGGCGGCACAGCCCACCAGCCCCACCGGCACGTTGATCAGAAAGATCCAGTGCCAGGAAGCCACCTCGACCAGCCAGCCTCCAAGGGTCGGGCCGATCAAGGGACCGATCAGCCCCGGGATCGCCACAAAACTCATGGCCTGCAAAAACTTCTCGCGCGGGAAGGTGCGCAGCACCACCAGCCGTCCCACGGGTAGCAGCAGCGCGCCCCCCAGCCCCTGGAGCACCCGGGCGGCCACCAGCTGGGTCAGGCTGTGCGACAGCGCACAGAACACCGAGCCCGCTACAAAAAACACGATGGCCAGAAAGTACACCCGGCGCGCACCAAACCGGTCGGCCACCCAGCCCGACGCCGGGATCAGCATCGCCATGGCCAGCGAATACGCCACGACCACCGACTGCATGCGCAGCGGGCTCTCGCCCAGGCTCTGCGCCATGGCGGGCAGCGCGGTGTTGACGATGGTGGCGTCCAGCGTCTGCATGAAGAAGCCGACGGCCACCAGCCACAGCAGTGCTTTCTGGGAGGGTTCCTGGTGCATGGTTTGCAGGGTTTTCAAACGAAACGAACGCACCCCATGAAAAAACCGCCCGAAGGCGGTTGATTCAGTCAGGGGTGCAGGGCTGCGCCTGTCACGGAGCCCCTCAGGCCGAGAAGCTGGAGCCACAGCCGCAGGTGGTGGTGGCGTTCGGGTTCTTGATCACGAACTGCGCGCCTTGCAGGTCTTCCTTGTAGTCGATCTCGGCACCCACCAGATACTGGTAGCTCATGGCGTCGATGAGCAGCGACACACCGTTCTTGGTCATGGTGGTGTCGTCTTCGTTGGTAATTTCATCGAACGTGAAGCCGTATTGGAAGCCGGAGCAGCCGCCGCCTTGCACGAACACCCGCAACTTCAGGTCGGGGTTGCCTTCTTCGGCAATCAGGTCCGCCACCTTGGCCGCCGCGCTGTCGGTGAACAGGATGGGGGCGGGCATTTCGGTCTGGATGTTTTCGGCAACTGCGCTCATGGGGTACTCCGGGTTCAGGGTTTGCAGGGAATACTACTGCAAACCTCTCGGGAATTCAGGTCACTGGCTGTTTGACGCTAACTTCAGTGGGGGCTTTTCTTCCACCAGCACGGCCATTGGAATCAATTGCCCCGCGATCACGGCGCCCTGGTGCATCTCCAGGGCCTTGTAATGCACATTGCCCGTGATCTGCGCCTTGGGCTGCAGCTCCAGCAGCTCTCCCGCATGCACAGGGCCCAGCACCTGGCCGTTGATGATCACATGGTCGGCATGCACCGCGCCCTCGACCCGCGCGGTTTCGGAGATCACCAGGATGCTGGGCTGGTCCGCCGCCGCCCGGATATCGCCGACCACTTCACCGTCAATGCGCATGCCCTCGGCAAAATGCACATTGCCTTCGATCTTGGTGCCCTGTGCCACCAGGCTTTTGATGGGTGGCTGCTTTTTACGCGAGAACATGGTCGGAAGACTCCTGAAGTGCCAGGCGGTTGCAAAGGCCCGCTTGGGGATGGAATTCGTGCCAGCAAGGCGGCAGGTTGTGGGTGGCAGCTGGTGCGTGGATTGCCGGGGCGAGGGCATCGAAACCAGATCAGCGCATCCACAGTCGACCCGCACTATTCGATGGCCATGGTCTGGCTGGTGCGTACGGTGGCGCCCTCCAGCACGCGCGCGGTCACGGTTTTTACCACGGCTTGGGGGGGCAGATCGAGCACCCCCTCGATGCGGCGGTACTGCTTGACCTGCAGCGGCTGGCCCTGGGGGGGCTGGGTCTGTGTCCACGGTTTGCCGTCCAGCGTGCCCGCCAGCACCAGTTCCAGGCGCCCGTTGAACTCGGGTGCATTGCGGGCCGCCTGGATGACCAGCACCTGCCAGCGCAGTTGCATCCCGCCCAGCACCTCCGCCTGCAGCGCGCGAATGGCCAGCCCATCGGTCTTGGCGGCAGGGATCAGCTTTTCGAAGAAGCCCAGATCCTCGCGCAGCGTGCGGTTGTCGGCTTCAAGCTGGCGTACCTGGGCCATCAGGCTTTCCTTGGCGGCACGCTCGGTGGCCAGCAGGCTCTCGGCAGTCAACGCCACCGTCTGGCGCTCCTGGCCCTCTTCGCGCAGGCGGCTGATCTCTGCCCTCATCTGAACCACTTCATCGCGCGACACGGTATCGATCCCGGCAATGGACTTGCCGAACTCGAAGGCCCACAACGCCACGGCGGCACAAAAACCCATGACCACGGCCAGGGCCAGCCAGCGAAAAGGCCAGGGCAAGGCGCTGCGGATGGCCACGCGGGGGGCGCTGATGGTCAACCGACGGCGAAGCAGGCGAAAGCGCATAGGCTCAACGGGCAGGCCCGGGAAGGCGCTCCCCCAAAAAAGAAAAGAGCGCACCATAAACGAAAAAACCGCCCGAAGGCGGTTTTTCTCTGTAAAGCACTCGCAGGGAGCACTTTGCAGTGGATGCTGCCCAAGGCAGCATCCGGCAGGGCCCAAAGCTTAACGCTTGGAGAACTGCTTGGCGCGGCGTGCAGAGTGCAGACCGACCTTCTTACGTTCGACTTCACGTGCATCACGGGTCACGAAGCCGGCTTGGCTCAGGACGGACTTCAGGGATGCGTCGTAATCGATCAGTGCGCGGGTGATGCCGTGGCGGGCAGCGCCAGCCTGGCCGGATTCACCGCCACCGTGCACGTTGATCTGGATGTCGAAGGTTTCGACATGGTTGGTCAACGCCAGCGGTTGCTTGGCAATCATGATCGAGGTTTCGCGGCCGAAATACTGCTGAATGTCTTTGCCATTCACAGTGATCTTGCCGGAGCCTTTTTTCAGAAACACGCGGGCGACGCTGGACTTGCGACGGCCGGTGCCATTGTTCCATTCACCAATCATCTCAAGGCTCCTTAGATTTCCAGCACTTTGGGCTGCTGGGCGGTGTGTGGATGCTCAGCACCACCGTACACCTTGAGTTTCTTGATCATCGCGTAGCCAAGGGGACCCTTGGGCAGCATGCCCTTGACAGCCTTCTCCAGCGCGCGGCCGGGGTGCTTGGCTTGCATGTCGCGGAAGTTCGTGGCCGTGATACCGCCGGGGTAACCCGAGTGACGGTAGTACACCTTGTCCAGGGACTTGGTGCCGGTGACCTTGAGTTGGGCTGCGTTGATAACGACGATGAAGTCACCGGTATCGACGTGAGGCGTGTAAATGGCCTTGTGTTTGCCGCGCAAACGGAGAGCAACTTCGCTGGCTACTCGTCCGAGGACCTTGTTGGTCGCGTCAATCACAAACCACTCGTGCACGACCTCAGCGGGCTTTGCGCTGAAAGTAGTTGTCATGAGTTTTCTCTTGGAAAGAGGGGTTTGGCGGGTCCTTTTCCACGGTCGGTGCTTCTCTGAAGGAAGCCTCTTAGGTGGCAAACAGTCTTCGCCGCGGGACCACAAAAGCGCTGCGAAGCCTTCCATTATACGAAAGAGCCCGGTCGCCGCGCAAGTGGACCGTAGTCCTGGCCCCAAAGCGGTCAGTTGGGCGTCTGGCGGCGGCGCTGCTCGTCGGCTTCGTACCGGCGGCGGTTTTCCACGCAAATGGCTTGATTGGCCTGGGACGGCTTCTGGCACTCCTGGTGGATACACATGGGGCGGGCCAGGAAATTGGCGTCAGCGCACACCTCCTGCGGCGAAGGCAGGCGGGGTGGTGGCGCAGGACGGGGCTTGGGTTCGGCCACCACGGGGGGCGGCGCAGGCACCGGCTCTTCGTGCACCACGATGGGGGTGGGGGTCGGCTCGGCAGTCACACGCTTGGTGACACGGGCGGAGGGCTTGGGCGCCGAGGCGACCACAAAGGCGGGTGCAGCTACGGCGGCGGAAGCCGTGTCGGCCAGCGTGCCAGCACCTTCCGAGGCCACGGCCGCTGCGTCTGCGCCAGCCGTCCCAGGCGCACTGACGTCCACCAGCGCGGCCGCTGAGGAAGCCCCTGCCGCTGGCGGCTCGGCCATCTCGGTGATGATGTCATCGCGCGGCGGTTTGCTGCCTTGGCTCCAGCGCCAAGCGCCTCCAGCAACCACGGCCACCAGCGCCGCCACAACAATGCCCGCCACCAAAGGCGAGCGCCGTGACAAGGGAGCGGGCTTGCCGTTGCCACGCACCAGATCCCGCTCCAAGGGCGCGGACCGCCGGTCCGCCGCACGCGAACCGCTGGCACCCGGCGAACGGTGGTGCGGCAGGTCCTCAAAACGGGAATCGTCCTCAGCGACCACGGTGTCGCCAGCGTCGATGAACACCGTGTCGCCCGCATCGGCCGCCACCGTGTCAGGACCGGCCAACATGACCGTGTCCGCGCCAAAGTCATCGCCGGGGCGGCCCTCCTGCACGGGCGGCGGTGCCGCTGCGACTGCTTCCGCGCGCTGGGCTTGCGCCTGGATTTCGGCCACGATGCCTGGGGCAGAGGTCACATCCACGGTGGGCGTGGGCAGCCCCGGGCCGGGCTGGTCGGCGGGCTCTACCCAGATGTCGCCCAGTTCCGCCCGAAAGTCGAAGTGCTGCACATCGTCCGGCGCCGAGGTCATCTCCATGGTCTGGAGAAAAGCGTCGATGCTCTGCGGCCGGTCCTCGGGCCGCAGGGCCAGGGACTGCGAAATCGCAGCAACAAACGGCGCCGAATACTCCACACCAAACTGCCGCTTGACGGTTTTGGCAATGCGGGAGAAGGACACCATGCGGTCGCGGATGGAGCGCAGCGTGGCAGGCAGGGGCGTGTCGTTGGCCAGACAGCCGTGCATGACCGCCGCCAGAGAGTACAGATCGCTCCAAGGCCCTTGGCGCAGTTCCTCGTCGCCGTCGGAATACTGCTCGATGGGCGCGTAATTCACCTTGAGCACGGCCGTGTGCTTGCGGTCCTGGTCATTGATGGCGTGCCGGGCAGCGCCCAGATCCAGCAGCACCGGCGGACCGTTGTCCTGCAGGAAGATGTTGTCTGGCGAGATGTCGCGGTGCAGCGTGTTGCCGTCGTGCAGCACACGCAGCGCATCCAGCACCGACCACAGCAGCTTGCGCAGCCAGGCCTCGGGCGGCGGCGTGCGCATCTGGGCACGGGCCTGCTTGAACGTCATGCCCGAATACAGCGGCATGACCATGTAGGCCGTGTTGTTGGCCTCCCAGAAGCGGAACACCTTGACCAGCGACGGGTGGTCAAACTGCGCCAGCAGCCGCGCCTCGCCCACAAAAGACACCAGGCCGGCCTGGAAGGTTTGCTGATCCGACGAAGACCGCACCCAGAGCGATTGCCCCTGCGAGCGACCAGCCAGCGCCGAGGGCATGTATTCCTTGATGGCCACCGCCCGGTGCAGGGAATGGTCGAACGCCTTGTAGACCATGCCAAAACCGCCCACCCCCAGCAAACCCAGGATCTCGAACTCCGCCAGGCGTGTGCCAGGGGGCAGCGCATCGATATGGCTGACACCGCTGGCGGGGGCTGTGCTGGAGCTTTCGGTCATGGTCGGAAGACGGGGCGGGCAGGCAATTTCACAGGCAAATCAATGGGACAACAAGCGCAACGGCGGAATGCGGACCCCACCGCAGGCGCGATCATGAGGCATGGCCGCACCGGATTTGGCAACAAATGGCTAACAAAGGACGGCCTGTCTGCCAAAAACATCACGTCCCCCGCCACCACAAGGCCCCCGATTGTGCCGCGCCCGGACGAGGGCGCTGCCCCGGCAGCACAACACACTCGTTACCATTGGGCCATGTTCAGTTATCGCCACGCCTTCCACGCAGGCAACCATGCCGATGTGCTCAAGCACACCGTTTTGATTGCTGCCTTGCAACACCTTACCGAGAAAGACGCGGCGCTGACCGTGCTGGACACCCATGCAGGCGCGGGCCTGTACCGGTTGGACGGGGACTATGCCAGCACCAGCGGCGAAGCCGCCGACGGCGTGGCCCGGCTTTTTGCACCAACCACGCCTGCCCTCACCCCAGCCCTGCAGGCCTATGTGGACATGGTGGGCGACTTCAACCAGGGCAAGGCGCTGCGCGTGTACCCCGGCTCACCCTTCATCACCCAGCGCCTGCTGCGTAGCCACGACAAGCTCAAGCTGTTTGAGCTGCACCCCACCGACCTGCGCGCGCTGGCCGGCAACGTGGCCCAGCTGGAGGCAGGCCGCCAGGTGGCGGTGCTGCACGAAGACGGCTTTGAGGGCATCAAGAAGTTTTTGCCTCCACCGGCCCGTCGCGCACTGGTGCTGTGCGATCCCAGCTATGAAATCAAGAGCGACTACGCCAAGGTGCTCGACATGGCGGCCGATTCGCTCAAGCGTTTTGCCACGGGCACCTATGCGTTCTGGTACCCCATCATCCCGCGCCCCGAAGCCCACGACCTGCCCCGCCGCCTGAAGACACTGGCCACCAAGGCGGGCAAGAGCTGGCTGCACGCCACGCTCACCGTCAAGTCGAGCAAGATCACGGAAACCGTCACGGGCGACACCAAACGCCCCGGCCTGCCGGCCAGCGGCATGTTCCTGATCAACCCGCCTTACACCCTCAAGGCCGCGCTTAAAGAAGCCCTGCCCCAGATGGCCGAGCTGCTGGCCCAGGACAAACACGCCACCCACACGCTGGAATCGGGCGGCTGACCGGCCCTTCCGGTTCCTTACATCGCGTCAAGGTGCCGCCGGACAATCCTTGTCGTCGTCCTGCAGGGCGAACAGCTCCACCGGCTTGAGCCCCAGGCCCACCATGCCCAGCGCCTCGGCGGCGCCCCGGCTCAGGTCGATCACCCGGTTGCGGGTGTGGGGCCCGCGGTCGTTGATGCGCACGATCACCGTGCGCCCCGTGGCCTGGCTGCGCACACACACGCGGGAGCCAAAGGGCAGCGTGGGGTGAGCCGCCGTGAGCGCACGCATGTCAAACAGCTCCCCGCTGGCGGTACGCCGCCGGTGGAACTGCGCCCCGTACCACGATGCCAACCCCACCTCGTCCGCCTCCAGGCTGAGCGGCGACCCGCCGGGAGTGGTGGGTTCCGGTTTGGCCGGGGGATCGATCAGCATCGCCTCTCCCGGCACGGACAGCAGGTTGGGGGCCAGCGCGTCCGGCTCTGCCTGCAGCCCCTGGGCGTGCGCAACCGCGAAGGCGCTGCACAGCAACCACAGCCCCACCAGCTGCCGCAGCGGCGCCCACCGGGCCACGCTGCGACAAGAGCCGGGTGGCTGCTCGCCCCCCACCATCAGATCCCCAGCCGGCGACAGATCTCCAGGGTCGCGGCGCTTTGGTTCATGGTGTAGAAGTGCAGCGCGGGCACGCCGGCCGTGCGCAGCTGGTCGCACAGGTCGGTCACCACATCCAGGCCAAACGCCTTGATGCTGGCGGTGTCGTCCCCAAACGACTGCAGGCGCAGACGGATCCAGCGCGGAATCTCGGCACCGCAGGCGTCCGAGAACCGCATCAGCTGCGTGGAGCTGGAAATGGGCATGATGCCCGGCACCACCGGCACGTCAGCGCCCAGGCGGTGCGCGTCTTCCACAAAGCGGAAATACGCGTCGCTGTTGTAGAAATACTGGGTGATGGCAGAGTCCGCCCCCGCCCGCACCTTGGTCACGTAGGCCTGCAGGTCCGCCTCGGGCGACTTGGCTTGGGGGTGCACCTCGGGGTAGGCCGCCACCTCGATGTGGAAGTCCCGGCCCGTTTCGGCGCGGATGAAGGCCACCAAGTCGCTGGCGTACTGGAACTCGCCGCCCGCGCCATAGCCGCTGGGCAGGTCGCCGCGCAGCGCCACCAGGCGCTTGACGCCCATGGCCTTGAGCGTGGCCAGCTGCTCGCGCACCGACTGGCGCGTGGCCCCGATGCACGAAAAGTGCGACGCAGCGCCCACGCCTTCGGACAGGATCTCTCGCACCGTACCGAATGTGCCTTCTTGCGTGGAGCCCCCTGCGCCGTAGGTCACCGAACAGAAGTCCGGATGCAGTGCATACAGCTGCTGGCGCGCCACGCGCAGCTTGTCGGCGCCTTCAGGCGTCTTGGGCGGGAAAAACTCGAAACTCACCGGAAACCCGGTGCCTTGCGCGTGGGCTGCATTCATGCGGCTCTCCTTGCGTGTACAAAAAATTCTCGATTGCCATCACCGCCCTGGATCGGGCTGTCGATCCACGCCCGCACTTCCAGGCCCAGAGTTACGCAGCAATCGCGGATGCGCTGTTCCACCACCGCATACAGGGACTCGTCGCGCACAATGCCGCCTTTGCCCACCTGCCCCGGCTGCAATTCAAACTGGGGCTTGACCAGCATGACCAGGTCGCCCTGCGGCGCGAGCAACGGCACCAGTGCAGGCAGCACCAGAGTGAGCGAGATGAACGACAGGTCGCCCGTCACCAGGTCAAACACGGGCGTGACCTGCACATCCTCTCGCCCCTCTCGGCGCTGGCGCACCACCGGTAAAGTGCCCTCGGCCCGCGCGCGGGCCTTGGCGGCGCGCTCGGCTTTGAAGGCTTCTACGTCTTGCTCTTTGGCATCGTCGCTGTCGTCGTATTCTTCATCGACCAGACCGCCGTTGCGCATCCAGCTGTAAGGAGCGACCGGCTGGGTGTCGTTGTCTTCATGGTCTTGCACCAGCTCTTCGGACAAGGCCGCTTCACAGCCTTCGAGCAGCGACTCGGCTGTCATGGCGCGGGCATTGATCCCTTCCACGCCCACCACGCGCACATCGTCACGCAGGCGCTCATGCAACTGGCCATGCCCCACATCCACACCCACCACCTGGGCCGCGCCATGTTGCAACAGGCAGTCCGTGAAGCCACCGGAGCTCTGCCCCACATCCAGGCAGCGCAGGCCCGTCACGTCCAGGCCCGTGGCCTGCAAGGCGCCTTCGAGCTTGAGCCCGCCACGGGAGATGTATTTGGCCTCGGCATCGTCCAGCAGCCTTACCTCGGCCACGGACGGGATGTCATCCCCGTTCTTGGCCACCTTGTTCCAGGGCGACAAGGGCGTCAAGCGCCACTCCACCCCCGAAGCGATCAGGCGCTGCGCCTGCGAGCGCGTGGCGGCATGGCCACGCTCCACCAAAAACACATCTGCGCGCATCGCGCCCATCCTTTTTGAGTCAAATCGGCTGGTAGCGCCAGTGAATCATGCGCCAGCAGCTATCAATTTATGAGCAATCAAGCATTGCTCAGCATCACGGCGCCACACCACCGTGGGGGGGGGGGGGGGGGGGGGGGGGGGGGGGGGGGGGGGGGGGGGGGGGGGGG
>NZ_JBMDJH010000015.1:0-115218 GCF_057809085.1 Acidovorax sp. FG48
GTGCTGGGTGCGGCCATGGGAAATCAAAGTGTCACTAGCATTCGCTAGAAGAGCCTATTTTTGATTGAAATGTGCATGCTTGGCGGCTTGAGGGGCGCTCGATTGCTCCAGAAAGCGCGCATACCGTTGTGCCGTGTCGGCGGGGGCTTCCATCATGGGCAGGTGCCCAATGCCAGGCAGCGCGGCGATGTATGCCTGCGGAAGCAGCTTCTGCACTGTTTGAAGGCCGCTTCGGTCGAATACGCGGTCGCTGTCGCCCCACAGGACCAGGGTGGGGTGCTGCTGCAGGTGGCCCAGGTGTTGTTCCAGCAGATAGCGGTCTTTCAGCTGCGCGTCCCACAGGCGGGTGTTGGATGCAGCGTTGCGCAGCGCGTCCTGCTCGGAAGCATGCAGGATGGGGTAGGGCAGGAAGGGGCGCTTTTCAAACACCAACTCCATCATCGCTTTGAAGGCGGTGGCATCGTGGGCCACCAGCGGGCGTTGCCCGGCGTCGATGAGGCGGTCCATGGTGCTGGGCTGGGGCGAGCGTATGCCGTGGGGCGCGCCGATGAAGGCCACGCTGGCTACGCGCTCGGGGTACCGCAGGGCAAAGAGCGCTGCGATCGTGCCACCCATCGAGTTGCCAGCCAGATGCACTTGCGCCAAGCCGAGTGCGTCCAGAAACGCGGCGAGGCGCGTCACTTGGGCGGCATAGTCGTAGGCTTGGTCATCGCGCCGCGTGCTTTCGCCAAAGCCCGCGATATCTGGGGCAATCACCCGGTACTGGCCGGTGAGGGGGCGCGCAAAATCGACCCAATGGTCCTTCTCCGCAAAAATGCCGTGCAGCAGAACAATGGGCGTTCCAGCATCTGCTCCACTGCCGACGGCCAGCGCGGGGTTTGGGGGCGTGCCGTTGTCCAGGTAGTGGATGGTGCGCATCGCCGCGTTGGTGGTTTTTTCTTCCAGGCCAGACAGATGGCGATTGGCCCTGAGCGGGGCTCTTTGAACAATGAAGGCACCCCGTAGTAGAGGCCGGCTGTGCCCAGTACCAGTGCCGTTGCAACAGAAATAGCGATGCGTTTCAAGAAGCGTTCTCCAGGGATATGGCGGTGTGCATGCCGGGGACCGCTGCATAAACACCGGCAGGCCCCCTGGCAGGAGAGGCAAGGCTACGGAGATCTCGGTAAAAAAACTTGTAGGTTTGGGCTATGCCGACACGCAACACACTGACCCTGGGCACTGACCGCGCGCTCTACGTCGGAGAGATCCCGGCCACGGGCTGGCACTGCCATGCGTCGCCGGTGCTGCTGATGGGGCTCTCGGGCCGGTTCGCGTTGCGCTGGGGCGAAGGGCTGATGGAGACCTGTCACAGCGCGCTGGTGGATGCCGGGGTGGAGCATCTGTTCGACCCCTGCGGTGAAGTGGTGGCGCTGGTGTACCTGGAGCCCGACTCGCCGGAGGCGCGCAGCCTGCGCAGCGTGTTCCAGCGGCAGGGTGGCGTGCTCCTGGATGCGGCGGCGCCGGTGGGGGCGCGTGCGGCCATGGAGGGCTATCTGCGCGCCTTCGATCTGCCGGCCCTGCTTCAGCGCCACTTGCTGCAGGCGGCGACCCCGCTGGACCCGCGCGTAGCCCGCAGCCTGCATGCCCTGCGCCGTCCGCAGCAGGAGCAGGAGCAGGAGCAGGGGCGCCTGGCGCGGGCGGGGCTCGCGTCCGAGGCACAGCTGTCGGCCTCGCGCTTCAACCATTTGTTCCGCGCCGAAATGGGTGTGAGCCTGCGCAGCTACCGCGTATGGTCGCAGGTGCGGCTGGCCATGGCCGGGTTGGCGGTCAGCCCGCGCCTCACGGACGCGGCGCTGGACGGCGACTTTGCGGACTCGGCGCATTTCAGCCGCACGTTCCGCCAGACCTTTGGCATGACGCCGTCGAGCGTGCTCAAGCCGCTCAAGCAGGTCACGCTGTTGGATTGACCCCTGTCACCCGCCCACGCGCCGCGCCAGTGCGCTGGCGGTGAGGGCCAGGCCTGCGGGCCACACATCTGCGGCCTGTCCGTGCTGGTACACCGCTTCGCTCGCTGCACGCAATGCGCTGGCGCCAGCGGCCAGGTGCGCGCCCGCCATGCCCGCCAGCACATCGCCCGTGCCCGCCGTGGCCAGCCGCGCGTTGCCTGTGGGGTTGATGGCGGGGATGCGGTCGGGCGCGGCAATCACGGTGCCCGAACCCTTGAGCACGGCCACGCAGTTGAATTGGTCCGCAAGTTGTTGCGCGGCATCCAGCCGGTTGGCCTGAACTTCGGCGGTGGTCAGGCCCAGCAGGCGGGCGGCTTCCAGCGGGTGGGGGGTGATGACCGTGGGCTGCCCGTGCTGCCCACGTGCCACCACCAGCGCATGCAATGCGGCCTGGGAGGCGATGGCGTTGAGTGCGTCGGCGTCTAGCACCAGGCGCGCGGCGCGGGCAATGACCTCGGGCAGCACGCGAGCGATGGCCTGACCGCCGCCACAGCCGCAGACCACGGTGAGCTGCTCTAGCGCCAGCGCGTCAAAGCGGCGCAACATCAGCTCGGGCTGCTGCAAGTCCAGTTGCAGATGCCCGTCGTCCAGCAAGGCCACCAGCACCCGGCCTGCACCGCTGTGCAGGGCGGCCGATGCTGCCAGCAGTGCGGCGCCCGCCATGCCCATACCGCGTGCCGCCAAACCCTCGCCACCCACCACGGCGACATCGCCATAGCTGCCCTTGTGGCTGGCGTGGGCGCGTGGGGTGGGCAGGGCGGGGCCGGAGAGCCAGGCGTTGGGCGGCTCATGCCCGGGAGCCACGCCCAGGTCGTCCAGCCACACCTGGCCTGCTGCGTCCCGCCCGGTGGCGGTGAACAGGCCGGGCTTGAGGTTGAGCAGACTCAGCGTGTGGCGTGGCGGGGGCGGGCGGTGGTGCGGGGTATCGGGCGCGAGGCCCGCAGCAAACTGGCCGGTGTCTGCGTCCAGCCCGCTGGGCAGGTCCACTGCCAGCACGGGGGCCAGATTGTGGTGCAGGGCTTGCAGACAGGCCTGGAGTCGGGCATCGGGCGTGCGCGAGGGGGCTTGGGGTGAAGACGAGACGCCAATGCCCAGTAGCGCATCGATGCACAGGTCGTTGGCATCCAGGTCGTCGGGTGCGGCATCGGCCCAGGCCACGCCTGCATCACTTGCGCGCTGCCAGGAAGCTCTGGCGTCGGCCGGGGCCGTGTCGGGTTGGCCCAGCCAGGTCACGACCACTTTGCGGCCACTGCGTTGCAGGTGCATCGCAGCCTCCAGCCCGTCACCACCGTTGTTGCCGGGGCCGCAGGCAATCCACACGGTGCGTGCGTGCGGAGCCAATGCCTGGGCCAGTTGCGCCACGGCCAGGCCAGCGCGTTGCATGAGGGTATGTGGGGGCAGGGCGGCCGCGGCCGCTTTTTCCAGGCGGCGTGTGGCGGCTGTGTTGAACAGTGGGTGAGGCTGGTGGGGGGCGATGCGGTGCATGGGGCGAGGGCAGGGGCGCTGCAAACGGCAGGCGCCTGCCATTGTGCGCCGCCGCTTCCCGCTTTGAAAATATCCCAGGTGGGGTCAGAACCGCCGCATGCCCAGCCCGTCCAGCGACACCTCGGGTTCACGCTGCGCGATCAGGTCGGCCAGTGCCCGGGCACTGCCGCAAGCCAGGGCCCAGCCGCCAGCGCCGTGGCCGGTGTTGAGCCACAGACCCGGCACGCCGCTGGCGCCCAGAACCGGCGCCCCATCGGGCAGCATGGTGCGCGCGCCGCGCCAGATCTGCAGGTTGGATGACAGCTGGGCGCCACCGGGGAACCAGTCGTTCAGCGTGCGGTACAGGCGCTGCAGCGTGGGGGTGTAATGCTCGGCCTCGGCCCCCGCCAGTTCCGCGCCGCCGGCAATGCGTACGCGCTGGCCCAGGCGCGTGATGGAGATTTGCTGGCCCGCATCGACCACGCTGGCGCGCGGGGCGTGGGTGGATTCGCGCAGCGGGGCGCTCACGGAATAGCCATACACGGCCGCCATGGGCAGGCCCAGGCCCAGTGCGGGCAGCAGCGTGGCCGATGCCATGCCGGCGCACAGCACCACGGCATCAAAGCGGCGCAGGTCTGTTTCGCCCTGCAGCACCACGCCGGTGGGGCTGGTGCCGACGCGGTCCACCCGGGTGTTGAACACAAACTGCACCCCCGCACCCTGGATGCCCTGGCGCAGCAGCTGCGCGAACAGGCGGCAGTTGCCCGCGCGCGCATCGGGCAGGTGGATGGCGCCCGCCAGCGGCGCCTCGGTCGACAGGCCGGGTTCGATCTGGCGCGCCGCATCGGCGTCGATCTCGCGCAGGGCCACGCCACTGTCGCGCAGCACTTGCAGCGCGGGCTGCAGGCGGGCGCGGTCTTCTTCGGTGCGCAGCAGCACCAGGCGGCCGTCGCTGGCTTCAAAGTCCAGCTCGTGCTGGCTGACGATGGCTTGCAGGCGCGCCTGGCTGTATTGCGCCAGGCGCTCGACAGCAGCGGCCGGGGCGCTGTTGCTGCGCGCCGTGCTGCGCCAACGCCGCAGCCAGGACCAGTTGGCACGGGTCAGGCCGCCTGCCACGCGCAGGGTGGCCTGTGCGCCCATCAGCCGCAGCGGCTGGCCGAAGCCCGGCAGCGCCCAGGGGCTGAGCAGGTGGGGCGCCAGGAGCCCGGCAGTGGCAAAGCTGGCCTCCTCGGCGGCCGCACTGCGCTGTTCAAACACCGTGACTTCGTGGCCGTCGCTGGCCAGTTCGTACGCGGTGGTGACGCCGACAATGCCGGCGCCCACTATGGCAATCTTCATGAATTTAGGTGTTTTTGGCTTCAAGCGCAAGTGGATCATGCGCTGGTAGCTATTATTTTTGTAGTGTTTGCTCGATCTGCAGGCTGATGTTGAGCACCGTGTCATCCCGGAGTGCCCCGTGCCAGACCATCAGCCCGACCGGGAGTTCCCCTTGCACATGGCAGGGCAGGGACAGCGCGCAGCCGTCCAGCAGGTTGACCACACTGGTGTTGCGCAGCAGCAGGTTGTTCACGCGGAAGAACTCGGCATCGCGGGCTGCGTCCCGGGCCTTGTCCAGGCCATCTGCGGGGGCGACATCGGCCAGCAGCGGCGCCACGATGGGCACGGTGGGGGAGAGCAGGGCGTCGTAGGGCTCCATGTCGGCGAGCATGCGCGCAATCCATTGCTGGCGCTCCTGCAGCAAGTCGATGTATTCCCAGGCCATCAGCGTGGCGCCTTTTTCGATGCGCATGCGCACCCGGGGGTCGTAGCGGTCGCCTGCGCGCTGCAGCAGCGCGCGGTGCCACGCGTATGCTTCAGGGGCGGCGAAGCCATAGGCGGGCTGCTCCAGCACGGCGGGCAGGGCGATGGTGTCGATCTGGGCGCCCGCCTGGCGCAAGGCTTCCACACTGCGCTCAAAGGCGCGGGCCACGGGGGCGTCCAGCCCGTCGAGGAAGAGGGTGGATGGGACGGCCAGCCGGTATTGCGACAGCGGCGCCAGACTGCGCGTCACGCGCCGGGCGGCCAGCACCTCGTGCGCCACGATGGCGTCGCGCACTGTGCGCGTCATGGCGCAGGCGGTGTCCAGGGTGGTGGACAGCGGCACGGCGCCCGCGGTGGGCACCAGCCGGGCCGTGTTCTTGAAACCCACAATGCCATTGAGGGCGGCGGGAATGCGGATGGAGCCACCGGTGTCCGACCCCAGCCCGATGAACGCCGCGCCGGTGGCCACCGACACCCCAGCGCCGGACGAAGACCCGCCGGGCACCCGGGGCGCGCCGGGCAGGGCGCCAAACCGGTTATCCCAGGCAGCGGGCGTGCCGTAGTGGGGGTTGACGCCTACGCCGGAGAAGGCGAATTCCACCATGTTGGTGCGGCCGATCAGGCTGGCGCCCGCTGCGCGCAGTCGGGCTACAGCCGGGCAGTCCTCGGCGGCTGCGGGAGCATCGGCCAGCGCAGTGGAGCCCGCCGGGGTCGGTTGCCCGGCGATGTCAAACAAGTCCTTCACCGACACGGCCAGTCCGGCAAGAGGCAACTGGGCCACACCCGGCTGCACCGCCGTGGTGCGTGCTCCGTCAAACAGCGTGCGGACAAAGCTGTGGGTGTTGGATGCAGCCTGGGCGGCGTCGATGCAGCGCTCCAGCTCGGCGGGCGCGGTGGTGGCGCCGTCCCGCAGTTGCTCACGGGTGGCGATCAGGTCAGGGAGCATGGGTGTGCTAGAATCTTTGGGTTTTGCTGGGAGCAGTAGCGCAGTGGTGCAAAGTTTGCACAACCCGCGTGGCCGCTGCGGCAAGGCCAATCGCAAAGCAGCCCTGTCAAGGTGTTGCGGTGTTCGTGAGGATCACGGCACTGCAAATATTGGGGCTGATTTTAGACCTAACCTTTGGAGTATTTTTATGTCCGTTACCATGCGCGAAATGCTGGAAGCCGGTGTCCACTTCGGTCACCAAACCCGCTTCTGGAACCCCAAGATGGCCCCCTACATCTTCGGCCATCGCAACAAAATTCACATCATCAACCTGGAAAAGTCGCTGCCACTGTTCCAGGAAGCCCAAAAGTTCGCCAAGCAACTGGCTGCCAACCGCGGCACGATCCTGATGGTCGGCACGAAGCGCCAAGCCCGTGAAATCCTGGCCACTGAAGCGCAACGCGCTGGCGTGCCTTTCGTGGACCAGCGCTGGCTGGGCGGCATGCTGACGAACTTCAAGACCGTGAAGACTTCGATCAAGCGCCTGAAGGACATGAAGGCCCAGCAAGAAGCTGGCCTCGAAAACCTGAGCAAGAAGGAGCAACTGACGTTCTCCCGCGAAATCGAAAAGCTCGAAAAGGACATCGGCGGCATCCAGGACATGGCTGCTCTGCCCGACGCCATCTTCATCATCGACGTGGGCTTCCACAAGATCGCCGTGGCCGAAGCCAAGAAGCTGGGCATTCCGCTGATCGGTGTGGTGGATACCAACCATTCGCCCGAAGGCATCGACTACGTGATCCCCGGCAACGACGACTCGGCCAAGGCCGTGACGCTGTACGCCCGTGGCATCGCTGACGCGATCATCGAAGGCCGCGCCAACGCCGTGAACGAAGTCGTGAAGGCCGCCGCTGGCGAGAGCACCGACGAATTCGTGGAAGTGCAAGAAGCCGCTGCCTGATAGCCCGGCTGCGCGATCCGTCGCGAACAAAAGCGGGGCCCCTGGTGAGCCCCCTTTTTTTTAGCCCGAATCTGAACTGACTGAACTGAATACTGAAGGAATAAAGATGGCTGCAATTACCGCAAGCATGGTGGCTGAACTGCGTGGCAAGACCGACGCCCCCATGATGGAATGCAAGAAGGCGCTGACCGAAGCCGAAGGCGACATGGCCAAGGCGGAAGAGCTGCTGCGCGTCAAGCTGGGCACCAAGGCTGGCAAGGCCGCGTCGCGCGTGACTGCTGAAGGCGTGGTCGCCAGCTACATCGACGGAACCACGGGTGCTCTGGTCGAAGTCAACAGCGAAACCGACTTCGTTTCCAAGAACGACAGCTTCATTGCCATGGCCAACGCCGCTGCCAAGCTGGTGGCACTGCACAACCCCGCCACGGTGGAAGCCCTGGGTGCACTGCCCTACGAGCAAGACAGCTTCGGCCCCACGCTGGAAGATGTGCGCAAGGGCTTGATCGGCAAGATCGGTGAAAACATGTCGTTCCGCCGCTTCAAGCGCTTCAGCGGCTCCAATCTGGCAGCCTACCTGCACGGCTCGCGCATCGGTGTGGTCGTCGAGTTCGACGGTGACGCCACCGCCGCCAAGGACGTTGCCATGCACGTGGCCGCCATGAAGCCCGTGGCCCTGACCAGCGCCGATGTGCCTGCCGATCTGATTGCCAAGGAGCGCTCGGTCGCCGAAGGCAAGGCTGACGAAGCCAACAAGGAACTTGTGGCTGCCGGCAAGCCTGCACAAAGCGCTGAAATCACGGCCAAGCGCATCGATGGCGCGGTGCAGAAGTACCTCAAGGAAGTCTCGCTGGCCGACCAGGTCTTCGTGAAGGCTGCCGACGGCAAGCAAACCGTGGCCCAGATGCTCAAGGCTGCCAACACCAACGTGAAGGGCTTCACCCTGTACGTGGTGGGCGAAGGCATTGAGAAGAAGGTGGACGACTTTGCTGCCGAAGTGGCTGCCCAGGTGGCTGCTGCCAAGGCTGCTGCCTGATCGTTCCCTGTAACCACCCCACCAAAGCCTCGTACCACTTACTGGAGAAATTTCCCATGTCCAACGCTGCACCAGCCCATAAGCGCATTTTGCTCAAGCTGTCTGGTGAGGCGCTGATGGGGGATGACGCCTTCGGTATCAACCGCGCCACTATCGTGCGCATGGTCGAGGAGATCGCCGAAGTGACCCGCCTGGGTGTCCAGGTGGCCGTGGTGATCGGTGGGGGCAATATTTTCCGTGGTGTCGCCGGGGGCTCGGTCGGGATGGACCGTGCCACCGCCGACTACATGGGCATGCTGGCCACCGTGATGAACGCCCTGGCCCTGGCCGACGCCATGGACAAGCAGGGCCTGGTGGCCCGCGTGATGTCCGCCATTGCCATCGAGCAGGTGGTCGAGCCCTATGTGCGCCCCAAGGCGCTGCAGTATCTTGAAGAGGGCAAGGTCGTGGTCTTCGCGGCCGGTACGGGCAACCCGTTTTTCACCACCGACACAGCAGCTGCCCTGCGTGGCGCGGAAATTGGCGCCGAACTGGTGCTCAAGGCTACCAAGGTGGACGGCGTTTATACTGCCGACCCCCAGAAGGATCCCACGGCGACGCGCTACACCAAGCTCAGCTTTGACGAGGCCATGTCCCGCAATCTGGGCATCATGGACGCGACTGCCTTCGCTCTGTGCCGTGACCAGAAGCTGCCCGTGAAGGTGTTCTCCATCATCAAACACGGCGCCTTGAAGCGCGTGGTGATGGGCGAAGACGAAGGTACGCTGGTTTACGCTTGATCACGATGGAAAGGCCTGCATCGCATGCAGGTCGGCCCGAGGAGAAAACATGACGATTGCCGACATCAAGAAGACTGCTGAAACCAAGATGGACCAGTCCATCACCGCGTTCAAGAACAACCTGCAGAAGATTCGCACCGGTCGTGCCAATCCGGCCCTGCTCGATACGGTGCAGGTCGAGTATTACGGCTCCCTGGTTCCACTGAGCCAGGTGGCCAACGTGGCGCTGATCGATTCGCGCACCATCAGCGTGCAGCCCTGGGAAAAGGGCATGGGCGCCAAGATTGAAAAGGCCATCCGCGAAAGCGAACTGGGCCTGAACCCCGCCTCCATGGGCGACCTGATTCGCGTGCCCATGCCCCCCATGAGCGAAGAGCGCCGCAAGGAAATGACCAAGCTCGCGCGCAACGAGGGCGAGAGCGCCAAGATCGCCGTGCGCAACCTGCGCCGCGATGCCAACGAATCCGTCAAAAAACTGGTCAAGGACAAGCTGGCGTCCGAAGACGACCAGAAGCGCGCCGAAACGGAAGTGCAAAAGTTCACCGACAAGCACATCGCCGAGATCGACGCGCTGGTGGCCGCCAAAGAGCAGGAAATCATGGCGGTCTAGAGCGTGTGATGCGCTTTTACGTACCCGCGTTGGCCCCGCACGTAGGTGATCGCAAGGCGCAGTGCGCAGCCAAGGCCGGGGCCTTGGCAAGCAGTGCAACGCCGCGAGTGCCTGCGTGTGGGGCCAACCCTTTGGGAAAGTCGGGGAAAGGCCCGGCTACGTCGTTGCAAGCCGCTTGCGGTATTCATACCGCGGCGCGTCCTGCGCCTAGTTGCCGGGCCTTTCCCCGACTTTCGCGGGCACGTAAAAGTGCATCACACGCTCTAGGCCCCAGGGCTTGAACATTTCCATGTCTGCATTTCCGGTGGTGCCACACCACATTGCCATCGTCATGGATGGCAACGGCCGCTGGGCCACGCGCCGCTTTTTGCCGCGCCTGGCGGGCCATAAACAAGGGGTTGACTCACTGCGCCGCTGCGCACGCGCTTGCGTGCAGCGCGGCGTGCGTGTGCTCACCGTTTTTGCGTTCTCTTCTGAAAATTGGAATCGCCCTGCCGACGAGGTCTCCGGCCTCATGGAACTGCTGGCGATGGCCCTGGCGCGCGAGGTGCCGCAGCTCAAGAAGGACGGTGTGCGCCTTCATTTTGTGGGCGAGCGGGACAGCCTTTCGCCCAAGGTGCGAGACGGTCTGGGTCAGGCCGAAGCGGCCACGGCGGACAACACACGCCTGGTGCTCAACGTCTGCTTCAACTACGGAGGCCGTTGGGACATCGCCCAGGCGGCTGCGTCGCTGGCTGCGCGGGGTGAGCCCATCACCGAGGCCAGTCTGCACAGCGCGATGGGCCTCGCCCATGTGCCAGATCCCGATCTGGTGATCCGTACGGGGGGAGAGATGCGGATCAGCAACTTTTTGCTCTGGCAGTCGGCATACTCCGAGTTCTTCTTCAGCGACCGGTTGTGGCCCGATTTTGATGAGTCCGCCCTGGACGAAGCCATCGACGCCTTCAGCCGCCGCGAGCGCCGTTTTGGCAAAACCTCTGAACAGATTCTGTCCGCGCATCCTGATCCGATGCCGGGTTGAGAACCTGAACAGGTTCTGAAAGCCCCCATGCTTCAACAGCGCGTCATCACCGCCTTGGTTCTGCTGGCCATTTTGCTGCCGGCGCTTTTCTACGCCAACACCATCCCGTTCACGCTGGTGGTGTTGGTTTTGATGGCTGCCGGTGCCTGGGAATGGGGGCGTCTGAGCGGTTTTGGCCAGGCGGGCTCCGTGGCCGTGGGTGTGGCCTGTGTGGCCTTGTGCGCCGGGTCGTGGGCGCTGGGCTGGGTGGATCGTCCGTTTACAGCCCTCTGGGTGGTGGGCGGCGGGCTGTGGGTTCTGGCGGCTGCCTGGCTGCTCAAGGCCGGAGTGCCTGGCTGGCCCCGCATACCAGCCGGTGTGCGTCTGGTGGCTGGCGTGCTCGCCTTGTGGCTCGCGTGGCTGGCTGTGGTGCAGGCCCGCAATGTGGGCATCAACTTTTTGCTGTCGGTGCTGTTGCTGGTGTGGGTGGCCGACATCTTTGCCTACTTTGCGGGGCGTGCATTTGGGTTGCGGTTTACCAAGGGCAAGCTGGCGCCCTCGATCAGTCCCGGCAAGAGCTGGGAAGGTGTGTGGGGCGGCCTGGCAGGGGTGATGGTGATGGCCTTCGTCTGGGTGGCGGCGGATGCCCACTGGCAGGCGGCGGTGCCCAGTTTTTACAGCCGCATGGCGCAGCAGGGCTGGTGGTTGCTGGTGATTGCGGCGTTGTTCATGGTGGCCATGAGCGTGTCGGGTGACCTGGTGGAGTCGCTCATCAAGCGCAGCGCCGGAGTCAAGGACAGCAGTGGCCTGTTGCCTGGGCACGGCGGCGTGCTCGACCGCGTGGATGCCTTGTTGCCCACACTGCCCCTGGCCATGATGCTCACGAGCCTGACAACCCTATGAAGAAACAACGACTCACCGTTCTCGGTTCCACCGGCTCCATCGGGACCAGCACACTGGATGTGGTGGCGCGCCACCCTGAGCGCTTCGAGGTGTTTGCCCTGAGTGCGGCGACGCAAGTGGACCTTTTGCTGGCGCAGTGCGCGCAGTTTCGCCCGCGTTATGCGGTGATGGCCAGCGCCCCGCATGCGGCTGCCTTGGCTGAAAAATTGCAGGCAAATGGCCTTCCAACGCAAGTCATTCAATCGCAAGATGCTCTTGAAATAGTAGCGTCACACGACGATGTGGATGCTGTGATGGCTGCCATCGTGGGGGCGGCCGGTCTTGCTCCCTGTCTGGCTGCGGCGCGTGCGGGCAAGCGATTGTTGCTGGCCAACAAGGAGGCCCTGGTGGTGGGGGGCGGGCTGTTCATGCAGACTGTGCGCGACGGTGGCGCCACGTTGCTGCCCATTGACAGCGAACACTCCGCCATCTTTCAGTGCCTGCCAGAAGACCCTGCCACCTGGTCTGACCGCGTGGACAGCATCCTGCTCACGGCTTCGGGTGGTCCGTTTCGCCAGCGGGATCCGTCCACACTGTCGCAGATCACCCCTGATCAAGCCTGTGCGCATCCCAACTTCTCGATGGGACGCAAGATTTCCGTGGATTCGGCCACGATGATGAACAAGGCGCTGGAGGTCATCGAGGCCCGCTGGCTGTTTGACCTGCACCCAGACCAGATCAAGGTGGTCATCCACCCGCAGCAGATCATCCACTCCATGGTGCAGTTCAAGGATGCCTCCATCCTGGCCCAGTTGGGGACCCCTGACATGCGCGTGCCGATTGCCTGCGGCCTGTCTTGGCCCGAGCGCATCACCAGCGGGGCCAGCAAGCTGGATTTCTCGACCCTGAGCGCCCTCGCGTTTGAAGATGCGGACGCCGTTCGCTTCCCTGGCCTGCACCTGTCCTGGCAGGCGCTCAAGGCGGCCGAGGGGACCACCGCCGTGCTGAATGCGGCCAATGAGGTGGCTGTGGGCGCCTTTTTGTCCGGACGGCTGCGTTTTGACCATATTCACGCGGTCAACCTTGCAACTTTGGACGCCGTTTCGCCCTCCAAGCCCGATTCGCTGGCTGCATTGCTGGATCTGGACACCCAGGCCCGCCATGCGGCAGAACATGTGGCGGGCCGTCTGGCTGCCTGATTGCCGTCCCGTTCAGGAACTCTCCATCCATGCTGCTCACCATCGCTGCCTTCATTGTGGCCCTCGGTCTGTTGATTGCGGTGCACGAATATGGGCACTACCGCGTGGCGGTGGCCTGTGGGGTCAAGGTGCTGCGGTTTTCGGTAGGCTTTGGCAAGCCGTTGCTGCGCTGGCAGCCGCAAGGGTCTCCCACGGAATTCGTCATCGGTGCGTTTCCCCTGGGGGGCTATGTGCGCATGCTGGACGAGCGGGAAGCGCCTGTCGCTGCAGAGGAGCGGCATCTGGCCTTCAACACCCAGCCCCTGCGCTCGCGTGCAGCCATCGTTGCCGCCGGACCCATTGCCAATTTGTTGCTGGCCGTGCTGCTGTATTCGGTGGTGAACTGGAACGGGGTGGAAGAACCCCGGGCCATTCTGGCGAGCCCGGTTGCGGGCTCTGTCGCGCAAAGTGCCGGCTTGCGGGGCGGTGAACTGGTAGAGCGCGCCGCATTGGGGGCAGAAGACCTGGAGCCGGTGCGTTCGTTTGAAGACCTGCGGTGGCTGCTGACCCGTGGTGCGCTCGAGGGACTGAATGTTCGCCTTGACGTGCAGTCCGCCCAGGGTGCAGGCCACCGCGAGGTGGTCCTTGACATGTCCCGTATCGACAGCCGTGAGGCCGATGCCCAGCTGTTCCGCAAGGTCGGCATCCTGGGTCCTTGGACCCGTCCCGTGCTGGGCGAGGTCATGGCGCAAAGTGCTGCCGATCGTTCCGGCCTGCGTTCCGGCGATCTGGTGCTCAAGGTGGGCCAGACCGATGTCGTTGACGGCCAGCAGTTGCGTGAGCTGATCCGGCAATCGGTGCGTGGCAATGAGCCGGTGGCGCAGCCCTGGCGCGTGCAGCGCGGCGGCCAGGTGATCACTCTGGACGTGTTGCCCGACGCCGTGATCGAACCTGGCAACACGGTAGGGCGCATTGGTGCCTACGTAGGGGCTGCGCCGGAGCTCGTGACGGTGGACTACGGCTTGGTCGATGGCCTGTGGGGCGGCGTGGTGAAGACCTGGGACGTGTCGTTGCTCACCTTGCGCATGATGGGGCGCATGGTGATCGGCGAGGCGTCGCTCAAGAACCTGAGTGGGCCCTTGACCATCGCTGACTATGCAGGCCGCTCGGCCAGCATGGGGCTCACGCAATACCTCATTTTTCTGGCCCTGATCAGCGTGAGCCTGGGGGTGCTGAACCTGCTGCCGCTGCCTGTCTTGGACGGTGGGCACCTGATGTATTATCTTTGGGAGGGTGTCACGGGCAGGGGCGTGTCGGACGCATGGATGGAGCGGCTGCAGCGTGGAGGCGTTGCAGTCCTGCTGGTCATGATGTCCATAGCCCTGTTCAACGATATCACCCGGCTCTTTGGCTAACACTTTTGCCGCGCTTGCCCTGCAACTGCGGCTCCCGCTTCATTCATGAAAAAACACATTAATCGCCTGGGCGTGCGTACTGCATCGGCCGTTGCAGCCATGATTTTTGTCGCCAATGCGGCATGGGCTCTGGAGCCATTCAAGGTGCAGGACATTCGCGTGGAAGGCTTGCAGCGTGTGGAGCCCGGCACCGTGTTTGCATCCATGCCCCTGCGGGTCGGTGACGACTACAACGACGAAAAAGGCGCTGCCGCAATCCGTGCGTTGTTCGGTCTGGGACTGTTCAAGGATGTGCGCCTGGAGGCCAGCGGCAATGTGCTGGTGGTGGTGGTTGAAGAGCGCCCCACCGTCGCCGACGTGGACTTTGCCGGCGCCCGCGAATTCGACAAAGATGCCCTCAAAAAAGCCATGCGCGAAGTGGGCCTGACGGAAGGCCGCCCGTATGACAAGGCGCTGACCGACCGCGCTGAACAAGAGCTCAAGCGCCAGTACATCAACAAGAGCCTGTATGGCGCCGAGGTGGTGACCACGGTCACGCCCATCGAGCGCAACCGGGTGAACCTGACCTTCACGATCACGGAAGGTGAGCCTGCACGGATCAAGGAAGTGCGCATTGTGGGCAACAAGGCGTTCAGCGAATCCACGCTCAAGGGCCTGTTCGACCAGGACACAGGGGGCTGGCTGAGCTGGTACACCAAGTCTGATCGCTACTCCCGCACCAAGCTCAATGCCGACCTCGAAACCCTGCGCTCGTATTACCTGCAGCGCGGCTACCTGGAGTTCCGTGTGGACTCGACGCAGGTCGCCATCTCTCCGGACAAGCAGGACATTTCCATAATTGTCAATGTGACGGAGGGTGAGCGGTATGTGGTGTCGGGTGTCAAACTCGAAGGAAACTACCTGGACCGTGAAGACGAGTTCAAGTCGCTGGTGACCATCCGCCCCGGCGAGCCCTACAACGCCGACCAGGTGACCGAAACCACCAAGGCCTTCTCCGAGTATTTCGCCCGTTTTGGTTTTGCATTTGCCCGCGTAGAGGCTGTGCCCGAAATCGACCGCGAGAACAATCGCGTCAATTTTGTGCTGCAAGCCGAACCAGCACGCCGCGCCTACGTGCGCCGTATCAACGTCAGTGGCAACAACCGCACTCGTGACGAAGTCATTCGCCGTGAGTTCCGCCAATACGAGGCCTCCTGGTACGACGGCGACAAGATCCGCCTGTCCCGCGACCGCGTAGACCGCCTGGGTTTCTTCACGGAAGTGAACGTGGAAACGCAGGAAGTGCCTGGTTCTCCCGACCAGGTCGATCTGGTGATCAACGTGGCTGAAAAGCCCACCGGCTCGCTGCAACTGGGCGTGGGTTTCTCCAGCGCCGAGAAGGCATCCCTTTCCTTCGGCATCAAGCAGGAAAACATCTTTGGCTCGGGTAACTATCTGGGCATCGATGTCAATACCAGCAAGTACCGGCGCACGCTGGTGTTCAGCACCACCAACCCGTACTTCACGCCCGAAGGCATCTCGCGCACGCTCGACGTGTACTACCGCACCGACAAGCCGTATGAAGACCAGGGGGGCAACTACCAACTGGTTACCACCGGGACCTCGGTGCGTTTTGGCGTGCCTTTCAGCGAGACCGACACGGTGTTCTTTGGCGGCGGGCTGGAGCAGACCCGCATCAAGCCCGGCACGAACATCCCGGCCACCTACCTGTTCTATGCCGACAAGTTCGGCTACAGCAGCACGTCGATTCCATTGACCGTGGGCTGGTCCCGCGACGACCGGGACAGCGCTCTGGCGCCCAATTCCGGCCGCTACCAGCGCATTAATTCCGAATGGTCTGTGGCGGGCGACGCGCGCTATGTGCGGGCCAACTACCAGTATCAGCAATACATCCCGCTCAACAAGCGCTTCACCATTGCCTTCAATGGCGAGGCTGGTTACGGCAAGGGCTTGAACGGCCGCCCATTCCCGGTGTTCAAGAACTTCTACTCGGGCGGTCTGGGCTCGGTGCGTGGTTTCGACCAGGGCACTCTCGGCCCGCGTGATGTGACTGGTGCTTCCTTGGGCGGCCCCAAGAAGATCACACTGAACACCGAGCTGATTGCTCCGTTCCCGGGTGCTGGCAATGACCGGACCCTGCGAGTCTTCACGTTCCTGGACGTGGGCAATGTGTACGGCGAAAACGACAAAGTTACCTTCAGTGACATGCGTGCCTCCGTGGGCTTGGGTCTGAGCTGGATTTCGCCACTCGGCCCCTTGCGTTTGGCGTTTGCGCAGCCAGTGCGCAAGTTCGCCGGCGATAGAATCCAGAAACTGCAATTCCAGATTGGAACGTCTTTCTAATGAAATCCTTTTCTCGCCATCTCTCCGTGGCCTTGCTGCTCGGCACCGTTGCCTTCGCAGCCCCTGCACAAGCGCAAGAGTTCAAAGCCGGTTTCGTCAACACCGATCGCATCTTCCGGGAAGCCACCACAGCCAAGGCTGCGCAGGCCAAGCTGGAGCAGGAGTTCTCCCGCCGCGAGAAAGAACTGGTGGACATGGGCAACACCCTGAAGACCGCCAGCGACAAGTTTGAACGTGAAGCGCCCACCATGGCCGAGAGCCAGCGCACTGCGCGCCAGCGCCAGCTGGTGGACCAGGACCGCGACTTCCAACGCAAGCGCCGTGAATTCCAAGAAGACCTGAGCGCCCGCAAGAACGAAGAGCTGTCGCAAGTGCTGGAGCGTGCCAACAAGGTGGTCAAGCAGGTGGCCGAAGCTGAAAAGTACGACGTGATCCTGCAAGAGGCCGTCTACATCAACCCCAAGCACGACATCACCGACAAGGTGATCAAGGCCCTGAATGCCGCTGCTGCAACCAAGTAAGCCGCTGCGCAGGACAGGTGGCGCGTGAGCAGCTTGCTTCTCGGGCACATCGTTGATGCGCTCGGTGGTTCGCTGGAAGGGGGAGCGCGGGAAACCGCCATTGCCCGCATCGCGCCACTGGAGGTTGCAGGCCCGGGAGACCTCAGTTTTCTGAGCAACCCGCGCTACCAACAGCAACTGGCCGCCTCCCGGGCGGCCTGTGTCATTGTGGCGCCTGCCATGCGTGATGCCGCACTGGCGCGCGGCGCATGCATCGTGGCCGACAACCCGTATGTGTACTTTGCCCGCGCCACCCAGTTGTGGCGCCAGCGCAATGCGCCCGCGCGGCCATCGGGTGTGCACCCCAGTGCGGTGGTCGATCCCACGGCGCAGGTGCACCCTTCGGCCACCATTGGTCCGCTGTGCGTGGTCGAGCGCGGGGCGAGCATCGGTGCGGACACTGTGCTCAAGTCCCGCGTCACCGTGGGCGAGGATTGCCATGTGGGTGCGCGTTGCATCGTCCATGCGGGCGTGGTCATCGGGGCCGATGGTTTTGGTTTTGCGCCGGAGAACGGGCAATGGGTCAAGATCGAGCAACTCGGTGCCGTGCGCATCGGAGACGATGTCGAGATCGGGGCCAACACCTGCATTGATCGGGGTGCGCTGCAAGACACGGTGATCGAAGACGGCGTGAAGCTCGACAACCTGATCCAGATCGGCCACAACGTGCGCATCGGCAAGCACTCGGCCATGGCCGGGTGCGTGGGTGTCGCGGGCAGTGCCACCATCGGGGCGCATTGCACCGTGGGCGGCGGCGCCATCGTGTTGGGGCACCTGGAGCTGGCCGACAACGTGCACATCTCGGCTGCGACGGTGGTCACCCGCTCTCTCACCCGGCCTGGCCAGTACACCGGCATGTTCCCCATCGACGACAATGCGCGCTGGGAAAAAAACGCTGCCACACTCAAACAATTGCACAGCCTGCGCGAGCGCATCAAGGCGCTGGAGCTGGCCCTCAAGGCAGCATGAACGGAAGAACAACTCGATGATGGATATTCACGCAATTCTCAAGCAACTGCCCCACCGCTACCCGTTTTTGCTGGTGGACAAGGTGATCGAGTTGGAGAGCAACACCCGCATCAAGGCCATCAAGAACGTCACGTTCAACGAGCCCTATTTCATGGGGCATTTCCCCGGCCGTCCGGTGATGCCGGGTGTGTTGATCCTGGAGGCATTGGCCCAGGCCGCAGGTTTGCTGGCCTTTGACGCCATGGGCAAGGTGCCCGATGAGAACAACATCTACTACTTTGTCGGTATCGATGGCGCGCGTTTCAAGCGCCCGGTGGAGCCCGGTGACCAGCTGATCCTGACCATCACCATCGACCGTGTGCGCGGTGGCATCTGGAAGTTCAAGGGCGTGGCCAGCGTGGGCGAAGAGGTGGCTTGCGAGGCCGAACTCATGTGCACCATGCGCGCCGTGGGTTGACCGGTTCAGACCTGTTGGATCGTGAGCAATATCCACCCCACAGCCCTTGTTGCGGACGGTGCCCGCCTGGACCCTACGGTCACGGTGGGGCCTTACACGGTCATTGGTGCACACGTGACCATTGGTGCGGGCACCACGGTCGGCGCGCACTGCGTGATCGATGGGCACACCACGATTGGTGTTGACAACCGCATCTTCCAGTTCAATTCCATCGGCGCCATCCCGCAGGACAAGAAGTACGCGGGCGAGCCGACCGAACTGGTCATCGGCGACCGCAACACCATCCGCGAGTTCTGCACACTGAACCTGGGAGTGCCCCAGGCTGGTGGCATCACCACCGTGGGCCATGACAACTGGATCATGGCGTACACCCACATCGCCCACGATTGCCATGTGGGCAACCACACCACACTGGCCAACAACACCACGTTGGCAGGTCATGTGCACCTGGGCGATTGGGTGACGGTGGGCGGGCTCACCGGCATTCACCAGTTCGTCAAGATTGGTGCCCACGCGATGGTGGGCTTTGCCAGCGCCGTGTCGCAAGACGTGCCACCTTTCATGCTGGTGGATGGCAACCCCTTGGCCGTGCGCGGCTACAACGTGGTGGGGCTGCGCCGCCGTGGCTTTTCGGCCGAGCGCATTGCGGCAGTCAAGCAGATGCACAAGCTGATCTATCGCCAGGGCCTCACGCTGGAGGCTGCGCGCGCCGCCATTGCCGAGCTGGCGGAGTCCGCGCCGCAGGCCGGCGACGACGCGGGGATGATGGAGCGGTTCCTGGCCGACGCCACGCGCGGCATTGCGCGCTGAGGGCTGGGCGATGGCAGATTCCCCCCGCGTCGCGATGGTGGCGGGCGAGACGTCGGGCGACTTGCTGGCGGGCTTGCTGATCGACGGCATGCAGGCGCATTGGCCGGGGCTGCAATCCAGCGGCATTGGCGGGCCGCAGATGGCGCGCCGCGGCTTTGCTGCCTGGTGGCCCAGCGACAAACTGGCGGTACACGGCTACAGCATGGAAGTGCTGCGCCGGCTGCGCGAGTTGCTGCGCATCCGCAAGCAGCTGCGCGAACGCCTGCTCAAAGACCGCCCCGATGTATTCATCGGCGTGGATGCGCCCGATTTCAATCTGGGCCTGGAGGCCGATTTGCGCGCTGCGGGCATCAAGACCGTGCATTTTGTGTGTCCGTCCATCTGGGCCTGGCGTGCAGACCGCGTCGAAAAGATCCGCCGCAGCGCAGACCATGTGCTCTGCATCTTCCCGTTCGAGCCAGAGTTGCTCGCGCAGCACGGCATAGCCGCCACCTACGTGGGCCACCCCCTGGCGGGCGTGATTCCCATGGTGCCGGACCGTACGGCCGCGCGCGCGCAACTGGGCCTGAGGGATGAGGACGAAGTTCTGGCCATCCTGCCGGGAAGCCGCTCTTCCGAGATCCAGTACATCGCGCGGCCCTTCTTTGAGGCGGCAGCGCTGGTGCTTAAAGCGCGACCAGCTATTAAATTGATAGTGCCTGCGGTGCCTGCACTGCGCGACCGCATCGAGCAGGTGGCGCGCGCGTGTGGTCTGGGTGATGCCCTGCAGATCACCACAGGCCAGTCGCACACGGTGCTCGCGGCCTGTGATGCCACCTTGATCGCCAGCGGCACCGCGACGCTGGAGGCCGCGCTGTTCAAGCGGCCCATGGTCATCGGCTACCACATGCACCCCCTGAGCTGGTGGCTCATGCGCCGCAAGCAGCTGCAGCCCTGGGTGGGCCTGCCCAACATCTTGTGCCGTGAGTTTGTGGTGCCCGAGCTGATCCAGGACGCCGCCACGCCCCAGGCCCTCTGTGCCGCCACGTTGGACTGGCTGGATGCAAAGCGTCAAGATCCCCCAAAAATTGCGGCCCTGGAGCAGCGCTTTACGGCGCTGCACGAGAGCCTGCTGCGCAACACTCCACAACTGGCTGCCGATGCGATCCAGAAAATCCTCGCTCCCGCAGCCTGAGCAGGCCTGCCTGCCCTGGCATCCGCCCGGCCTGGTGGCTGGGGTGGACGAGGCTGGGCGTGGTCCCCTGGCCGGGCCCGTGGTGGCAGCGGCTGTGATCCTGGACGACCTGCATCCGATTGCGGGCTTGGCCGACTCCAAGAAACTCACGGCCGCGCGGCGTGAAAAGCTTTACGACGAGATCCGCGCCAAGGCCCTGTGCTGCAGCATCGCCGAGGCCAGTGTCGAAGAGATCGACCAGCTCAACATCCTGCAGGCCACGCTGCTGGCCATGCGCCGTGCCGTCATGGGGCTGCGGCTCAAACCGGCGATGGTGCTGGTGGATGGCAACCGGCTGCCGGTGCTGGATGTTCCGGCGGAGGCCATCGTCAAGGGCGATGCGCTGGTGCCGGTCATCTCGGCGGCCTCCATCCTTGCCAAGGTGCACCGCGACCGCTGGTGCGCGCAGGTGCATGACGAGTTTCCCCAATACGGCTTTGCCGGACACAAGGGGTACGGCACGGCCGTGCACATGGCAGCCTTGCGCGAGCACGGTGCCTGCATTCACCACCGGCGCTCGTTTGCACCAGTGGCCCAAAACCTGCGCGCCGGATCCTGACCGGGCGCTGAAAACTAGCCATGACCTCCTCGTCCGTCACCGCCATCCATTCCCGCGATAACGCCTTGGTCAAGGACTTGCGCCGTTTGGCGCAGGACACGACGGCGTACCGCAAGCAGGGCCGTGTCTGGCTCGAAGGAGACCATCTGTGCCGCGCCGCGCTGGCGCGGGGGCTGCGGGCATCGGTGGCGGTGTTTTCTGAGTCTTTTTGGCCGCAGGCGCAGGTGGAATATGCTGGTGCAGCTACGAAATTCATAGTCCTTGCCGATGCACTGTTTGCGGACGTGAGCGGGCTGGAGTCGCCCGCCTCGATGGGTTTTATCCTGGACTTGCCCGCACCGGCTTCACTCCAGCCCAATGCGCCCACCGTGGTGCTGGACAGGGTGCAGGACGCGGGCAATGTGGGTTCCATCCTGCGCAGCGCCTCGGCGTTCGGGTTTCGCCAGGTGGCCGCCATCAAGGGCAGTGCCGCGTTGTGGTCGCCCAAGGTCTTGCGGGCCGGCATGGGGGCGCATTTCGCACTCGACCTGATTGAAGGGCTGGCGCTGGACGACCTCGCCGCCCTCCAGGTGCCGCTGCTGGTCACCAGCTCCCACGCGGGCGACTTCTTGCACCGCGCCGCCTTGCCCTGGCCCTGCGCCTGGGTGATGGGCCACGAAGGGCAGGGCGTCAGCCCGGCTCTGGAAGATAGGGCTTCTTTGCGCATCCGCATTGCCCAACCCGGCGGCGAGGAGTCGCTGAATGTGGCGGCGGCTGCGGCCATCTGCCTGCACGCGAGCGGAGCAGGGCGCTGACGCTGTCTGTGCCTGCCGCGGTGCTGTGGGCGTCCAAGGCGAGCTTGGGGCTCGCAGGTCATAGACGCTGGTATCAGGGTTATGCAAGGCGTGCATTGCGGAGGTGTCAGCGACGGAGGGTATAATCGGGAGCTTTTCTCGCAACAGCGTCGCCCGACCGCACCCAAAGCAACAACCCATCTGAGAGCAGCCCTTGGCACCATCGCGCTTCGAGTGTGCGAGTGGTCTGCAGGCGCCGGGCGACCGTAACCATCCGGAGAACCCAGTGCTTTTGTCTCTCAAGGGAAACTTCCCGCCCGCCATCCTGGCGCTCGCAGACGGCACGGTCTTTATCGGTAACTCGATCGGTGCCACCGGCACCACGGTCGGCGAAGTGGTGTTCAACACCGCCATCACCGGCTACCAGGAAATCCTCACCGACCCCAGCTACTGCCAGCAGATCGTCACCCTGACGTATCCGCACATCGGCAATTACGGCGTCAATGCGGAAGACATCGAGGCCGACAAGGTCCATGCTGCAGGCCTGATCATCAAAGACCTGCCACTTCTGGCCAGCAACTTCCGATCCACCGAAACGCTTTCGCAGTACCTCGTGCGCGAAAAGACGGTGGCCATTGCCAACATCGACACCCGCAAGCTCACCCGCCTGCTGCGTGACAAGGGTGCGCAGAACGGTGCCATCCTGGGCCTCGCAGCCGGTGAGACCGTCACGCAGGCGCGCATCGACGAAGCCCTGGCGGCTGCCAAGGCTGCGCCCAGCATGAAGGGCCTGGACCTGGCCCAGGTGGTGACCACCCCTGCGACCTATACCTGGGACCAGACCGAGTGGAAGCTGGGCGATGGCTATGGCACACAGGCTGCGCCGCGCTTCCATGTGGTGGCGTATGACTTTGGCGTCAAGAAGAACATCCTGCGTATGCTGGCCGAGCGTGGCTGCAAGCTCACCGTGGTGCCCGCCAAAACGCCCGCGGCCGACGTGCTGGCCATGAAGCCGGACGGCGTGTTCCTGTCCAACGGCCCTGGCGACCCAGAGCCCTGCGACTACGCCATCGAAGCCACCCGCCAGATCGTCGAAGCGGGCGTGCCCACCTTCGGCATCTGCCTGGGCCACCAGATCATGGCTCTGGCCAGCGGCGCCAAGACCTTCAAGATGGACAACAGCCACCATGGTGCCAACCACCCCGTGAAGGACCTGGACAACGGCCGCGTGAGCATCACCAGCCAGAACCACGGTTTTGCCGTGGACATGGCCTCGCTGCCTGCCACGCTGCGCCCCACGCACATCAGCCTGTTCGACGGCACTCTGCAAGGGCTGGAGCGCACCGACAAGCCTGCGTTCTGCTTCCAGGGTCACCCCGAGGCATCGCCCGGCCCGCACGACATCGCCTACCTGTTTGACCGCTTCACCGCGCTGATGGAGAAGAAATAATGCCAAAGCGCACAGACCTCAAATCGATCCTCATCATCGGCGCCGGCCCGATCATCATCGGCCAGGCCTGCGAGTTCGACTACTCCGGCGTGCAGGCCTGCAAGGCCCTGCGCGAAGAGGGCTACAAGGTCATCCTGATCAACAGCAACCCCGCGACGATCATGACCGACCCGGCCACCGCCGACGTCACCTACATCGAGCCCATCACCTGGCAGACGGTCGAGAAGATCATCGCCAAGGAGCGCCCTGACGCCATCCTGCCCACCATGGGCGGCCAGACGGCGCTGAACTGCGCGCTCGACCTGTGGCGCAACGGCGTGCTCGACAAGTACAAGGTCGAGCTGATCGGCGCCACGCCCGAAGCCATCGACAAGGCTGAAGACCGCCTGAAGTTCAAGGACGCCATGACCAAGATCGGTCTGGGCTCCGCGCGCTCGGGCATCGCTCACAGCATGGATGAAGCCTGGGCGGTGCAAAAGAGCGTGGGTTTCCCCACCGTGATCCGCCCCAGCTTCACGCTGGGTGGCACGGGCGGTGGCATTGCCTACAACCCCGAAGAGTTCGAGACCATCTGCAAGCGCGGCCTGGAAGCCTCGCCCACCAACGAGCTGCTGATCGAAGAATCGCTGCTCGGCTGGAAAGAGTACGAGATGGAAGTGGTCCGCGACAAGGCGGACAACTGCATCATCATCTGCTCCATCGAGAACCTGGACCCCATGGGCGTGCACACGGGTGACTCGATCACCGTGGCTCCCGCACAGACGCTGACCGACAAGGAATACCAGATCATGCGCAACGCGTCGCTCGCGGTGCTGCGCGAGATCGGCGTAGACACGGGTGGCTCCAACGTGCAGTTCTCGGTCAACCCGAAGGACGGCCGCATGATCGTCATCGAGATGAACCCGCGCGTGTCGCGTTCGTCGGCGCTGGCCTCCAAGGCCACGGGCTTCCCCATCGCTAAGGTCGCCGCCAAGCTGGCCGTGGGCTACACGCTCGATGAGCTCAAGAACGAAATCACGGGCGGCGCCACGCCTGCCTCGTTCGAGCCTTCGATCGACTACGTGGTCACCAAGATCCCACGTTTTGCGTTCGAGAAATTCCCGACGGCCGACAGCCGCCTGACCACCCAGATGAAGTCCGTGGGCGAGGTCATGGCCATGGGCCGCACCTTCCAGGAGTCCTTCCAGAAAGCCCTGCGCGGTCTGGAAGTGGGCGTGGACGGCATGAACGAAAAGACCCAGGACCGCGAAGTGCTCGAAAAGGAACTGGGCGAGCCCGGTCCCGAGCGCATCTGGTACGTGGGCGACGCTTTTGCCATGGGCCTGTCGGTGGACGAGGTGTATGACCTCACCAAGATCGACAAGTGGTTCCTGGTGCAGATCGAAGAGATCGTGAAGATCGAGCTGGAGCTGGACAAGATCGCTGCAGAAAAGGGCGACGCTGCATTGGCATCGCTGGATGCTGACACGCTGCGCACCCTCAAGAAGAAGGGCTTCTCCGACCGCCGACTGGCCAAGCTGCTCAAGACCACCGAGAAATCGGTGCGCGAAGCACGCCGCGCCCTCAACGTGCGCCCGGTCTACAAGCGCGTGGACACCTGCGCTGCAGAGTTTGCGACCAACACGGCCTACATGTACTCGACCTACGAGGAAGAGTGCGAAGCCGCGCCCACTGACAAGAAAAAGATCATGGTGCTGGGCGGTGGCCCGAACCGCATCGGCCAGGGCATCGAGTTCGACTATTGCTGCGTGCATGCCGCACTCGCCATGCGCGAGGATGGCTACGAAACCATCATGGTCAACTGCAACCCTGAAACGGTTTCGACCGACTATGACACGTCGGACCGCCTGTACTTTGAGCCGCTCACGCTCGAAGACGTGCTCGAAATCGTGGACAAGGAAAAGCCACACGGCGTGATCGTGCAGTACGGCGGCCAGACGCCTTTGAAGCTTGCACTGGGCCTGGAAGCCGAAGGCGTGCCGATCATCGGCACCAGCCCCGACATGATCGACGCAGCAGAAGACCGCGAGCGCTTCCAGAAACTGCTGGGCGATCTGGGCCTGCGCCAGCCGCCCAATGCCACCGCACGCACCGAAGCCGAGGCCCTGGAAAAGGCTGCTACGCTGGGTTACCCCCTGGTGGTGCGCCCCAGCTATGTGCTGGGCGGTCGTGCGATGGAAATCGTGCACGAACAACGCGACCTGGAGCGTTACATGCGCGAGGCCGTGAAGGTGAGCAACGACTCGCCCGTGCTGCTAGACCGCTTCCTGAACGACGCCATCGAGTGCGATGTGGACTGCTTGCGCGACCCCGAGGGCAAGACCTTCATCGGTGGTGTGATGGAACATATCGAGCAAGCCGGTGTGCACTCGGGTGACTCGGCCTGCTCGCTGCCTCCGTACTACCTCAAGCAAGCCACGGTGGACGAGCTCAAGCGCCAGTCGGCTGCCATGGCTGAAGGCCTGAACGTGGTGGGCCTGATGAACGTGCAGTTTGCCATTCAGGAAGTGGATGGCAAGGACGTGATCTACGTGCTGGAAGTGAACCCCCGCGCCTCGCGCACGGTGCCGTTTGTCTCCAAGGCCACCGGCATCCAGCTGGCCAAGGTCGCGGCACGCTGCATGGCGGGCCAGACGCTGGCTTCGCAGGGCATCACCAAGGAAGTCACACCGCCGTACTTCAGCGTGAAGGAAGCGGTGTTCCCGTTCGTCAAGTTCCCCGGCGTGGACACCATCCTCGGCCCCGAGATGAAGTCCACCGGCGAAGTGATGGGCGTGGGCAAGACCTTTGGCGAAGCCTTCGTGAAGAGCCAGCTGGGCGCGGGCACTAAGCTGCCGACGTCGGGCAAGGTGTTCCTTACCGTGAAGAACAACGACAAGCCCCGTGCAGTGGACATTGCCCGCCAGTTGGTGGCGCTGGGCTTCGACCTGGTTGCTACCAAGGGCACGGCTGCAGCCATTGCCGAAGCGGGTGTCCCGGTGGTGGTGGTCAACAAGGTCACCGAAGGCCGCCCGCACATCGTGGACATGATCAAGAACAACGAGATTGTCATGGTCATCAACACGGTGGAAGAACGCCGTAACGCGATTGCCGATTCGCGTGCGATTCGTACCTCGTCGCTGCTGGCCCGCGTGACCACGTTCACCACCATCTTTGGTGCGGAGGCGGCCGTGGAAGGCATGAAGTACCTGGACAAGCTCGACGTGTATTCCGTGCAGGAACTGCACGCTCAGCTGGCGGCCTGACCGGGTTTTTGCGGTGGCTTTGGCCGCCGCAAACACGGCATAATCGCCACTGAACCAACACCGCCGCGCGGCAACGTGCGGCGGTTTCCTTTTGTAGATGTGCCACGTGCACCCCCCAATGTTTTGTGGGGAGCAGCGTGGCGAAAGATCGGTGGAAGTGCCTTGCACTTTCACCGTTTTGACTTGTGGAGACTCAATCGCATGGCCACCATTCCCATTACCAAGCGCGGCGCTGAAATGCTCAAGGAAGAGCTGCACCGCCTCAAGACCGTGGAGCGTCCTGCGGTGATCGCTGCCATTGCCGAAGCACGCGCCCAGGGTGACCTGAGCGAAAACGCCGACTACGACGCAGCCAAGGACCGCCAGGGTTTCATCGAAGGCCGCATTCAGGAGATCGAGGGCAAGCTCTCGGTAGCCCAGGTCATTGACCCCAGTGCGGTCGACGGTGGCGGCAAGGTGGTGTTTGGTGCCACGGTCGAACTGGAGGACGAAGACTCTGGTGACACGGTGAAGTACCAGATCGTGGGCGAAGACGAGGCTGACCTCAAGCGAGGCTTGATCAATATTTCCAGCCCCATCGCGCGTGCGCTGATTGGCAAGGAAGAGGGCGATACCGCCGAGGTGCAGGCCCCCGGCGGCATTCGTCGCTATGAAGTGGTGGCGGTCAGCTACCAGTGAGCGTGCACGGCATGTCCCGCCGCCTCCCTGCCCTGGTCGCTGCACTTTGGTGGGGCAGTTTGACCACCATCGGGTTTCTGGTCGTGCCCATGCTGTTTGCCCATCTGCCTTCGCCCACGATGGCGGGCAACATGGCGGCCAAGCTGTTTGCGGCGCAGACCTGGGTGGCGGTGGTGTGTTGTGTGGTGCTGCTGCTCTTGTCCAGGCCTCGGCATGGACTGGCCCAATATCCTTGGGCACGCGCTGCCATGCTGTTCGTTCTCGGTGGCCTGCTGCTGGCGTTGCTCAACCAGTTTGGCGTTGCGCCCCGCATTGTGGCCCGGCAGGACTTGCGTCTGTGGCACAGCGTGGGGACGGTGATGTATGCAGCGCAATGGGGCTGCGCCTTGGCAGTGTTGTGGCAAACGCTGCGGCCGGGAGCGCACGCGGCAGAGGAAGAGCGGTCCGCCAGCGATTGACGGTCAAGTGAGCGATTCGCTGACAAATCTACTGCGGCATAGACTTTTTTTAGAACAAGCCGGCCCGCCGCCGCGCCTATTCGTGCCAGTGTTCCGCCACCCAGGTGGCTGGGCGGATGTAGCGAAACCGCCGGTTGCGCCGGCCCGCCAGGGCATCCGGGGGGTTGCATTCCCCATGAAAAATCACGATGCGTGCACCTTCCGGCACAAACGGCGCGCGCCAGTAGTTGGTAGGCCAGGGGGGGATTCCGTGGTACTTGAAACTGGGGCACCACGCGGCGGGCCAGTATTGCAGCTTGCCCTGCTTGTGCAAGAAGTCTGACAGGTAGGCTTGCTCATTGCGGAACTGTGCCCGGATTTCGGCGAAGTGCTCGCGAAAATACGCCAGCACATCGGGGTGCGCACCCAGTTCAAAGCGGTACACGGACGAGTTGCCGGTGATGCGCCACGGACGCTTGTAGTCGTGAATGATCAGAAATTCGCCGGGTTGGGTGAAAAAATCATCCAGGCTGCCGGTGATGACCACATCCACGTCCAGAAACAGGGCCGTGCCGCGCAGCCCGTGCAAATCTGCGCTGAAGGTGGCCAGCTTGGTCCAGCCCCGCTCGGGAATGCCGGGCGGCAGATCCAGTGCGGGAATGGGCAGGCATTGCACTTCGCTGCGGATGCCGGTGCTGTCATCGGTAAGACAGACAAAGCGAAAATCCCCGCTCAGGTGCCTGCGCACCATGGCATACAGCCGGTTGACGTATTCGGGGCCGTATTTCGTGCCCCATTTCATGCAGAGGATGTGGCGCGTGGGCGCCTTGCCGGCAGGTGCTGCAACGGTTGCAGGTACTGCCGAGCCTGCATCGTGGCTCATCAGTCGGCCTGACGCTTCTTGATGGATTTTTGCTTGGGCTTCGCCCGCTTGATCTGGCCGCCCGAGGTGAGGCGCTGGTTACCGAGCACGCGCAACTGCTTGATCTCGGGGCGTTGGCCACCCCGCTTGCTGTACTTGAGCACCTTGACGTCGCGGGGGCCGGGCATCCTGTCTTCATCGACGGTGCGCTCCTTGACAGGTTGAGGCCGCCACAGCACCAGCAGCTTGCCGATGTGCTGGATAGGCGCGGCGTTGAGTTCAGCGGTCAGCTCCTGGTACATCAGCTCGCGCGCGGTGCGGTCATCGTTGAAAACACGCACCTTGATCAGGCCATGGGCGTTGAGGGCGGCGTCAATTTCCTTCTTGACGGCGGGGGTGAGGCCATCGCCGCCAATCAGGACCACGGGGTCCAGGTGGTGGGCAGCGGCGCGTTGTTCCCGGCGCTCGGCAGGAGTCAGTTGAATTTGGGGCATCCCCGTATTATGTCTGCGGCCCGGCTGGATGTGATTCCGGCTGACATGCGCAGCGCTGATGGCAGATCAGCCACTGCTGCGATTGCCGAGAGACAATACCGTCATATGAAAGTCAAAACCCAGAGCAAAAAGGTGAACAAGGCGTGGCTCAACGACCACGTGAACGACACCTATGTCAAATTGGCACAGAAGGAGGGTTACCGCGCCCGTGCCGCCTACAAGCTCAAGGAGATTGACGAGCAACTGGGCCTTATCAAGCCGGGATATACGGTCGTCGATCTGGGCTCTACCCCGGGGGCATGGAGCCAGTATCTGCGCCGGCGCCTCTCACCCTCGGGTGCTGCAGCAGGGCAGCTCAACGGGGTGATCATTGCGTTGGACATCTTGCCCATGGAGCCGATTGAAGGTGTCACCTACCTGAACGGAGATTTTCGGGAGCCCGAAGTGCTGGAGCGCCTGGAGCAGGTGCTCGACGGCCGGGTGGTGGACGTGGTTGTGTCGGACATGGCGCCCAACCTGTCGGGCATCGAGTCGGCCGATGCGGCGCGGATTGCGCACTTGGTGGAGTTGGCTGTGGATTTTGCTTGCAACCATTTGAAACCGGAGGGCGCCCTGGTGGTCAAGCTGTTCCATGGCAGTGGGTACAGCGATCTGGTCACCTTGTTCAAGCAGACCTTCAAGGTCGTCAAGCCCCTGAAACCCAAGGCTTCGCGCGACAAGTCCTCCGAAACGTTCCTGGTGGGTATGGGGCTTAAAAAGTAGCCTGTCCAGGCTTGCCTCAGGTCAAGAATCCGTGAACTTTGGCGCCAAAGCCCGCGCTGATTCCATGGGCGTGAGGGGGAATAGGGCTGGCCCCGTGGCTTGAAAGACCTAAAATGGGCCGCACATGCGTGCCATGACGGCAGTGTGTCCGTTTTCTGTTCCCCGCAACTGGAGCCCCGCTTGAACAATCAGTGGTTTTCAAAAATTGCCGTATGGCTGGTCATCGCCATGGTGCTGTTCACGGTGTTCAAACAGTTTGACACCCGCAGCGGCGCAAGTGCAGGCCACGTCGGGTATTCCGAGTTTCTGGACGAAGTCCGCAACAATCGCATCAAAAGCGCCACCATTCCTGAAGGGCTGAGCGGCGGCGAGATTGTGGCGGTCACGACCGATGACCGCAAAATCCGCACGAATGCCTCGGTGTTGGACCGTGGTCTGGTGGGCGACCTGCTGAACCATAACGTCAAGTTCGACGTGAAGCCCCGTGAGGAAGGTTCCCTGCTCATGACGCTTTTGGTCAGCTGGGGCCCCATGCTGCTGCTGATTGGCGTATGGGTGTACTTCATGCGTCAGATGCAGGGCGGCGGCAAGGGCGGTGCGTTCAGCTTCGGCAAGAGCAAGGCGCGCATGCTGGACGAGAACAACAACCAGGTCACGTTCGCGGACGTGGCGGGCTGTGACGAGGCCAAGGAAGAAGTGAAGGAAGTCGTGGACTTCCTGAAGGACCCGCAGAAGTTCCAGAAGCTGGGTGGCCGTATTCCCCGTGGCCTGCTGCTGGTCGGCCCGCCCGGTACCGGTAAGACCTTGCTGGCCAAGTCCATCGCGGGCGAAGCCAAGGTACCGTTCTTCAGTATCTCGGGCTCCGATTTTGTGGAAATGTTCGTTGGCGTGGGCGCGGCTCGCGTGCGCGACATGTTCGACAACGCCAAGAAGAACGCCCCCTGCATTATCTTCATCGATGAAATCGACGCAGTGGGCCGCCAGCGCGGTGCTGGACTGGGCGGCGGCAATGATGAGCGCGAGCAGACCCTGAACCAGATGCTGGTTGAGATGGACGGCTTTGAGACCAACCTGGGTGTGATCGTGGTGGCTGCCACCAACCGTCCCGACATCCTGGACGCCGCCCTGCTGCGCCCCGGCCGTTTCGACCGGCAGGTATACGTGACGTTGCCCGACATCCGCGGCCGCGAGCAGATCCTGAATGTGCACATGCGCAAGATCCCGATCGGCCAGGACGTGGCCCCTGCGATCATCGCCCGTGGTACGCCCGGCATGAGCGGTGCCGACTTGGCCAACCTGTGCAACGAAGCGGCTCTGATGGCTGCGCGCCGCAATGCGCGCACCGTGGAGATGCAGGACTTTGAGAAGGCCAAGGACAAGATCCTCATGGGCCCCGAGCGCAAGAGCATGGTCATGCCCGAGGAAGAGCGTCGCAACACGGCCTACCACGAGGCGGGTCACGCCCTGATCGGCAAGCTGTTGCCCAAATGCGACCCGGTGCACAAGGTCACCATCATCCCCCGTGGCCGCGCCCTGGGTGTGACGATGAGCCTGCCTGCGCAGGACCGCTACAGCTATGACCGCGAATACATGCTCAACCAGATCAGCATGCTGTTCGGTGGTCGTATCGCTGAAGAAGTGTTCATGAACCAGATGACCACCGGCGCCAGCAATGACTTTGAGCGCGCCACGCATATCGCCCGTGACATGGTCACCCGCTATGGCATGACCGATGCCCTGGGCCCCATGGTCTACGCCGAGAACGAAGGCGAAGTGTTCCTGGGCCGTTCGGTCACCAAGACCACCACCATGAGTGAGCAGACCATGGAAAAGGTGGACATGGAGGTGCGCCGCATCATCGATGACCAGTACAACCTGGCGCGTCGTCTGATCGAAGAAAACAGCGACAAGATGCACGCCATGGCCAAGGCCCTGCTCGAATGGGAAACTATCGATACCGAGCAGCTGGATGACATCATGGCAGGCAAGGAGCCCCGTCCTCCCAAGGACTGGACACCACGCACTCCGCCCTCGGGTGGCGATAACTCCAGTGGCGGTACTCCTGCAGTAGCTACGGACACCGCACCGACAGCAGCCTGACCAGGCTCTCGGTACAGCCGTTCAGACGGGGCCTTGTGCCCCGTTTTTCGTGGCGTTCCATTTTTCACTGCGAATTTGTTGGCTTGGCCTCTCTTTCGCGAATCTGCATGGGTTCGATCGACACATGATCTGGCAAACCTCTCGCTTCGCCATTGACCTGACCCGTCCCCAGGTCATGGGTATCGTCAATGTGACGCCGGACTCTTTCTCCGACGGGGGGCGTTATGGCTCCACGGCTGCTGCGCTGCGGCATTGCGAGCAGCTGCTGAAGGAGGGGGCCGATATCCTGGACATCGGTGGCGAGTCCACCCGGCCGGGCAGCCCCGCGGTACCCCTGGACGAAGAGCTGTCTCGTGTGGTGCCTCTGGTGCGTGAGGCGGTCACCCTGGGTGTCCCGATCTCGGTGGACACCTACAAGCCCAACGTCATGCGCGCGGTGCTGGACCTGGGGGCCGACATCGTCAACGACATTTGGGCCCTGCGGCAGCCAGGCGCTGCGGCGGCGGTGGCTGCGCACCCGCAGTGCGGCGTGTGCCTGATGCATATGCACCGCGACCCGCAGACCATGCAGCAGGCGCCCATGGACGGGGACGTGGTGCCACAGGTGCTATCATTTTTGCAGCTGCAGGCGCATAATCTACTAGCGCTTGGGGTTGAAAAGACTCGTATTCTGCTGGATGCGGGCATTGGCTTCGGCAAAACGTTGGAACAAAACTTTGCCTTGCTGGCGCGGCATTCTGAATTGCTGGCTGCTGGCTATCCGCTGCTGGCAGGGTGGTCACGCAAGTCGTCGCTGGGCGCGGTGACCGGGCTGGAGGTGGATCAGCGCATGGTGCCCAGCGTGGCCGCCGCCGTGCTGGCGGTCGAGCGGGGCGCTTCGGTAGTGCGTGTGCACGATGTGCGCGAGACCGTGGCGGCACTGGCCGTGTGGTCTGCGATGCAGCGATCTGGCTGAGGGGCCAGTGATTTGAGAGCAGGTTGTGGGACGCCAAGTCCTCGCCTGTGAGAACAACATACAGAGATCCGTACGAGGAGACGCCAGAACATGACACGCCAATACTTTGGAACCGACGGCATCCGTGGCACCGTCGGGCAGCCGCCCATTACGCCGGACTTCGTGTTGCGCCTGGCCCATGCGGTGGGCCGCGTGTTGCGCCGTACGGAAGAGCGCCCTACGGTGCTCATTGGCAAAGACACGCGCATCTCGGGCTACATGCTTGAAAGCGCGCTGGAGTCTGGCTTCAACTCGGCAGGGGTGGATGTGGTGCTGCTGGGGCCGCTGCCTACGCCTGGCGTGGCGTATCTGACCCGTGCCCAGCGCGCCAGTCTGGGTGTGGTCATCAGCGCCAGCCACAACGCCTATCCCGACAACGGCATCAAGTTCTTCAGTGCGCAAGGCACCAAGCTGTCGGACGCCTGGGAGCTGGCGGTAGAGGCCGCGCTGGCCGAGCCACCGGTCTGGGTGGACTCTGCCAGCCTGGGCAAGGCGCGGCGTCTGGATGACGCTGCCGGGCGCTACATCGAGTTCTGCAAAAGCACCTTTCCTCAGGACCTGACACTCAAGGGCTTGAAGATCGTGGTGGATGCGGCCCACGGTGCCGCCTACCAGGTGGCGCCCAAGGTCTTCCACGAGCTGGGTGCAGAAGTGCTGTCGATTGGCTGCGCGCCCGACGGCCTCAACATCAACCACGAAGTGGGCGCCACACATCCCGACGCCTTGGTCCGCGCCGTGCGCGCGAACCGTGCCGACTATGGCATCGCGCTGGATGGCGACGCAGACCGGCTGCAGATCGTGGACGCCACAGGGCGGCTGTACAACGGCGACGAGCTGCTGTATCTGATGGCCGCAGACCGCATGGGCCGTGACGAGCATGTGCCGGGTGTGGTGGGTACCCTGATGACCAACATGGCGGTGGAAGTGGCACTGCAGGCCAAGGGCGTGAAATTTGTGCGCGCCAAGGTCGGTGACCGGTATGTACTGGAAGAACTGGCGCGCCACCACTGGGTGCTGGGCGGGGAGGGCTCGGGCCACCTGCTGGCCCTGGACCGGCACACCACCGGCGACGGTTTGGTGAGTGCGCTACAGGTGCTGCAGGCCTGTGTGCGCAGCGGTCGCACGCTGGCGCAGTTGCTGGCAGACATCACCCTGTACCCGCAGGTGTTGCTCAATGTTCGCCTGGCGCCCGGGCAGGACTGGAAGGCCAACCGCCTGCTGGCTGAGACCACGCAGGCGGTGGAGCAGCAACTGGGCTCCTCGGGCCGCGTCTTGATCCGTGCCAGTGGCACCGAGCCCTTGCTGCGTGTGATGGTGGAAGCGCGCGACGCGCAAGTGGCCAGCTCCTGTGCGCAGCGGCTGGCAGATGCCGCTCGTGCGGGCTGAGTATCTGGTCTTTCAGCGGAGCGCGGCAGCGTCTGTCGCACCCCGAGTGGTCTTGAGTCGGCTTAGTGTGCGGCAGTGTGCTGCCGCATGAAGCGCTCCAGCTGCTCTGCGGGCAGCGGTGTGCTGAAGTGGTAGCCCTGCGCCTCGTCACAACCCTGTTCGTGCAGAAAGGCCAGCTGGCTTTCGGTTTCCACTCCCTCGGCGGTGGTGCGCATCCCCAGCGCCTGCGCCATGCGGATGATGGCGCTGACGATGGCGCGGTCGTTGCTGTCGTTGCCCAGGTCGCGCACAAAGGATTGATCGATCTTCAGCTTGAAGATCTGGAACCGCTTGAGCTGGCTGAGTGACGAGTAGCCCGTTCCGAAGTCGTCCATCGACATCCGTACGCCCCGTGCATGCAGCTGGTCCATGGTCGCCACGGCCGCGTGGGGATCGTCCACGGCCACACCTTCCGTGAGCTCCAGTTCCAGCGAATCGGGGGGCAGGTCAAACTCCACGAGCACCCGGCTCACCAGTTCAGGCAGCTGTGGCTGGCGAAACTGGATCGCCGACAGGTTCACGGCCATCGTGAGTTCGGGAAACCCGGAGCTGCGCCATGCCTTGAGCTGGGCCAGTGCCGTGCGCAGCACCCACTCGCCAATCTGCAGAATCTGTCCGCTGTCTTCAGCAATCGGGATGAACTCTCCAGGAGAGATGGGGCCGAGCTGGGGGTGTTGCCACCGCAACAGGGCTTCCACACTGCGCACGGTTCCCGTGGCCAAGTTCATCTGCGGCTGGTAGTGCAGGTGGAACTGCTCCCGTTCCAGGGCGCGGCGCAATGCGTTTTCGAGTTGCAAGGCGCGCACCGACTGGGCCTGCATCTCGGGGGTGAAGAAGCGGAAGGTATTGCGCCCATCCAGCTTGGCGCGGTACATGGCCACGTCGGCCGACTGGGTCAGCGTGTCGAAGTCGTGTCCGTCTTGCGGAAACAGCGCAATGCCCATCGACGGGGCCATCGTGAGCTCGTGGTGGTCGATCTGGTACGGCTGGCGCGACGCCTCCTGCAATTTGCTAGCGACCCGGGCTGCGCCCCGCGCATCTGCTCCGGGCAGAAGCAGGATGAACTCATCACCGCCCAGGCGAGAGACCGTGTCCTTGTCGCGCACCACGGCGCGCAGCCTTTTGGCAATTTCGACCAGCAGTACATCGCCCACCCGGTGGCCCAGAGAGTCGTTCACATGCTTGAAGTGATCCAGATCCAGGAAGATGACGGCCAGGGGCGTCTGGTTGTCTTGCGCCAGCCGAATGGCCTGCTGCGCGCGTTCTGCCAGCAGGGCCCGGTTGGGCAGACCCGTCAGCGCATCGTAGTGAGCCAGCCAGTAAATGCGCTCCTGGTCAGCCTTGCGATCATTGATTTCACGGTGCAGGTTGGCCACGGTTTCGCGCAGCTCGCGCGTGCGGTCTTGCACCTGTCGCTCCAGCTCCTCATGGGCCTGGGCCAGCATCGCCTGTGCGCGTTTGCGGTCGGTGATGTCCATGGTGATCCAGATGGTGCCCTGGGCTGGGTCGGCCGGATCGATGCATTTGCTGCGGACTTCACAGATGACCGGGGTGCCGTCCTTGCGGCACAGCTCCACTTCGCCCTCGTACGACTGCCCCGCCACCAGCGTGGGGTAGCAGCGGTCGCCCACTTCTTGCCAGGCAGCATCGCTGGCGTACCAGCGGCGGGACGAACAGCCCATGAGTTCGCCCGGCTCAAAGCCCAGCATCTGCTCAAAATGGTGGTTGCAGCGGGTCAAGTGCCGGTCGCGCAAAAACACGATGCCCACCATTGCGCTGTCGAACAGCAACTGCTTTTCGCGCACTGCGGCATTCAGCGCAGCCTGGGCACGCTTTTGCTCATCGATGTCGTCCACAATCCAGATCGAGCCTTCGCCGGTGTCGTGCGGATTGATCAGGCGCCCTGTCAGGCTGCCCCAGAATAGCGTGCCGTCCTGGCGACAGAGTTGGCGTTCAATACGGAAGGATTGCCCCTGGGCCAGCGCAGGATAGGCAGTGCGCCCGAGGTCCCGGAAGGCATCCCGGTCTGGGTAGAAGGCTTCGGTGTTGAGCCCTACCAGGTGGGCTGGGCTGGCGTAGCCAAAAATTTCGGCATACCGCTGGTTGCAGCGCACCACACTGCGCTGGCGAAGGAACACGATGCCCACGCCCGCGCTATCCAGCAGGATCTGTTGTTCACGCAGGGTGCGTTGCAGTGGGGTGTCGGTAGGCACTCCGGCGCGCCGCGAGGGCGGAGTGCTGAACAGCGAATACATAAGACCAGTACAGGCGGCAGGGCCAGACGGCCTCAAAAATTGTGCCAAAGTGTAGCAGCGGCAGCTTACAAGCCGTTTGAGGGTAAGCCTCAGGTACTGCGTTGCAGGTTCTGCCGTAGGACTGACGCCGGTGCAGTTGTCTGGAGTCCTGGCCCGAGGAGGGGCTGAGACACGTCGCCCGGTTGCTTTGGGCGGGTTCCTAGCGTCCCAGGTGTTCCCGCAGATAGGCCTCAAACGCATCGGCCGCCAGCGGGCGACTGAACAGGTAACCCTGCCCCTCATCGCAGCCCTGCGCGCGCAGAAACTCCAGCTGGCCATCCGTTTCCACCCCTTCGGCAGTCGTCTGCATGCCCAAGGCCTGCGCCATGCGGATGATGGCGCTGACGATGGCCCGGTCGTTGGCGTCATCGTCGAGGTCGCGCACAAACGACTGGTCGATCTTGAGCTTGTAGATCTGAAAGCGTTTGAGATAGCTCAACGACGAATATCCGGTGCCAAAGTCATCCATCGACAGCCGAACACCCCGGTCATGCAATTGGTCCATCATGGCCAGTGCAGCCGCGGGGTCGTCTACCGCAGCCCCCTCGGTCAGCTCAAGCTCCAGCCGGCGCGCAGGCAGTCCGGCTTGTTGCAGGCAGCGCGTCACCATCTCGGGCAACTGGGGGTGGCGGAACTGCACCGCCGACAGGTTGACCGACACCGCCCGCAGGGGCAACTGCAGGTCCAGCCAGCGCTTGGCGTCGTGCACGGCGGTGTTCAGCACCCACTCGCCAATCGCCACGATCATGCCGCTGCTCTCTGCGACGGGGATGAACTCCGCCGGAGACACCATGCCCAGTTCGGGATGCTTCCAGCGCAGCAGCGCTTCGGCCCCGACCACCTGGCGCGTGGCGAGTGATACCTGGGGTTGGTAGTGCAGCTCGAACTGGTTGCGTTCCAAAGCGCGGCGCAGGGCGTTTTCGATCTGCAACGCCCGGGCGGTGCGCGCCTCCAGATCGGCAGTGAAAAAGCCAAAGCGGTTGCGCCCGCTTTGCTTGGCACGGTACATGGCGGCATCGGCGCGCTGGTACAGCGTGTCGAACGAGTCTCCGTCCGCCGGATACATGGCGATGCCCACGGACAGGGTGGTGGTGAGTTCATAAGGCTCTACCTGAAAAGGCTGGGCCACCGCAATCAGCAGGCGCTGTGCTAAGTCAGCCGCCTGCATCGCGGAGGCGGCGGGTAACAGCAGCAGAAACTCATCGCCCCCCAGGCGCGACACAGTGTCCTGCGTGCCCAGCAGCGACTCCAGCCGCCGCGCCACGGCCACCAGCAGGATGTCGCCGATGCGATGTCCCAGCGAGTCGTTGACGTTCTTGAAATGGTCCAGGTCCAGGAACAGCATGGCCAGCGTACCGCCCCGCGCTTTCTCTTGTTCAATGTGGCGCTGGGCGCGCTCCGCCAGGAGCGCACGATTGGGCAGATCGGTGAGGGGGTCAAAATGCGCGAGCCGCTGGATGCGGTCCTGCGCCTCGCGCTGGAGCGTGATGTCGCGGAACAGCGTGATGGAGTGGGTGGTGCTGCCGTTGCCGTCGCGCACACGGCTCACAGACAGCCACTGGGGGTAGGTCGATCCGTCCTTGCGGCGGCCCCAGGCTTCACCTTCCCAGTGTCCGTCTTTGGAGAGTTGGGTGTACACCAGGTCGGCATCGAAGTCCCGGGTGGACTCTGCCACCGTCAGCAGGCGCATTGACTGCCCCACCGCCTCTGCTTCGGAGTAGCCGGTGATGCGGCTGAATGCCCGGTTGATGCGCACGATGGTTTGGGCTGCATCGGCAATCACGATGGCCTCGCCGCTCTGGTCAAACACCTGGGCTGTCAGCTGCAACTGTTCCTGGGACCGCTTGCGTTCGGAGATGTCACGGGACAGCACAATGAACCGGGGTTTTCCTCCTGCGGATCCTGCCTTGCGGGCTGCAGAAAGCTCGAACCAGGTGGGCCCCAGGCCGGGCAGGTCCAACATGATCTGGCGCCCGGTGGACCACCCCTGGGACTGTGCTTCGTTGAGCACGTCCATCACGGTCAGCGCAGCCAGTGCAGGCAGCACGTCTGTGACATTGCGGCCGATCAATTGCTCCGCAGGGCCCATGAGTAACTCGGCACGCGGGCTGTGTACGCTGCAATAGCGGCCGTCTTGATCGATTTCAAACAGCGGATCGGGAATCGCGTCGATGGTGGCACGCAACTGTTGCTGTGTGGCCTGGATCTCGGACGTGCGCTGTGCTACTTGCGTCGCGAGACCGCGTTCATGCGCCTTCAGTTCGACCAGCAAGCGTGCGAGGTAGCCCATCAGCAATGCAAACAGCAAGCCCAAGGCGCAGCGCAGGGCCAGCACGCCGGGCGCTCCCCATCCTTGGGCAGGGGACAGGCTGAGCGTCCACTGGCCATTGGGCAGGGTGAGTGAGCGACCCACAGCGTCCTCAGCGGACGGAGGGGCAGACGCCGCGATGGTCTGCTCTTGATGGTTGTCCGGGCGAACACGCCACAGTCGATAGTGGAAGCCTCGCTCGGTGAGCTGCGGCAGGCGCGCAGTTGCCAGCACCTCTGGAAGGCGGATGGTGACGTACGTGAACCCCCAGAAGTTGCGGCGCCCCAGGTCATCTTCCAGATACACCGGTTGGCGCCCCACAACGCCCAGGCCGCCCTGCACCAACTCCATGGGGCCTGCCAGCGTCAGCAAGCCGGACTCGCGGGCGCGGGCGGCTTCCACCCCTTGGCGGGGGTCGTTGAGCTGGTCAAAACCAATCGAATTTTCGTTACCCGCGCGGGGAACGACTTGCTGCACCACCCCACCTGGGGACAGACCCATGGCCGCGATGCCCGGGTAGAACGGCAGCATCTGCATGCCGATTTCTTCGAACTGGGGAACGTTGCCATGGCCCTGCCGCACCAGGGCCACCAGGGTGTTGTTGGCCGACAAGGCCAACTCGATGGCGCGCTGCAGGGCCTGTACGTGGTCGCCCGCCACATCTGCCGCCTGGGTGCGCTGCTGCGCGCGTTCCTGCCGCTCCAAGGTCCAGACCAGTGCTCCAGCGCAGGCCGCTGCCAGCAAAAAAACAGCGGCAAAGGCGGCAAGAGGGCTGCGGGTGGAGGGCGGGGCGGCTGAAGACACGACGAAGTTCCTCAATCCATTATGCAGGCCCTCGGTGGGCGGGAGGGCCCCAGGGGCGAGGGAAAAACATGTCACGACGCTGACATGCGGTGGACACGGGCATGTCACGCGCGGCTTTCACACTCCCGGCCAGGGAAGCGGATTCCCGCCTCGGTTGGAGATGCCAGCTGAGCCCGTTTTAACCGAAGGAGACGTTGTCCATGAACGACCTGCCCACTCTGATGCAGTTGTCCACATCGCCTGAGGCGGCCGGCACCGGCATTGTTCAACGCCCTGCCGTTGTCCCGGGCGCGGCGCAGGTTGCCCCGGCGCGTGGCGCCATTGAGGTGACCTGGGCCAGGCATTTGGATGAAGTCCGCGAGGCGCAGCGCCTGCGCTTTGAGGTGTTTGCGGCAGAGATGGGCGCTCGATTGACGACCCCCGTTCCTGGCCACGACGTGGACCTCTTCGACGACTACTGCGAGCACCTTCTGGTGCGCGACGCCCAGAGCCTGCAAGTCATTGGGACTTACCGGGTGCTGACGCCTGCGCAGGCCAAACGGGTGGGCGGAACCTACAGCGATACCGAATTTGACTTGACGCGCCTGCGCACCTTGCGCCCCCGGATGGTGGAACTGGGTCGTAGCTGTGTGCACCCCGATCACCGCCACGGCGGCGTGATCATGGCGTTGTGGAGTGCACTCGCAGACTTTATGGTGCGCAACGAACTCGACACGATGATCGGCTGTGCCAGCATTCCCATGCTTCACAACGGCGTGGTCAGTGGCGATGCGGCCGCCAGCATCTGGCAGCAAGTGCGCAAGACCCATCTGGCGCCTATCGAGTACCACGTGCTGCCGCGCTTGCCGCTGCCCGTGGAGCATCTGGACGGCTCGATTGCCGTAGACCCACCAGCCCTGATCAAAGGCTATCTACGACTGGGCGCCCGTGTGCTGGGCGCGCCGGCCTGGGATCCAGACTTCAATACCGCCGACCTGCCGATGCTGATGCGGCTGGCCGACTTGCATCCCCGCTACCGCAAGCATTTTCTGGGGGCTTGACCGGTGCGTGCCGCGTTCGACGCCCTGGGCCCTTGGTTGAACGAGTCTCCGGTGGCTCAGGATGCCGAGCCTGACGCACCTGCAGCACTCGCGGGTCAGCGGCGTTTTCGTGCGGTGTTCATTTCGGACTTGCACCTTGGCACGCCGGGGTGCCAGGCTGACGCGTTGCTGGATTTTCTGAAACACCATCCCAGCGACCATCTGTACCTGGTGGGGGACATCGTGGACGGATGGCAGTTGCGCCGCCGCTGGTTTTGGCCACAGGCCCACAACGACGTGGTGCAAAAGTTGCTGCGCCGCGCGCGCAAGGGGTGCCGCGTGGTGTTTGTTCCTGGCAACCACGACGAGTTTGCCAGGGCGTTTGTGGGGCATTCCTTTGGGGGCATTGAGGTAGTGTCCGATGCGGTGCACACCACTGCCGATGGGCGCAGCCTCTGGGTCACCCACGGCGACCACTTTGACGGCGTGATCCAGTGCGCCAAATGGCTGGCCTATGTGGGTGACAACCTGTATGAATTCACGCTCAAGCTCAACCGCCATCTGAACACCTGGCGAGCCCGCATGGGGCTGCCGTACTGGTCGCTGTCTGCTTACCTGAAGGGCAAAGTGAAAAAAGCGCTCAACTATGTCACCGACTTCGAGGTGGCAGTGGCCGCCGAGGCCCGCCGCCGTGGGCACGACGGGGTGGTCTGCGGACATATCCACCGCGCGGAGATGCGCGAGATCAACGGGACCTTGTATTGCAATGATGGCGACTGGGTGGAGAGCCACACAGCGCTGGTCGAACACCTGGATGGCCGACTGGAGCTGTTGTACTGGCCCGCCACTCCTGCGACCCGTGTCTCCCACCAGACCGAACAGGTGCCCGCATGAGGATCGCGTTGCTGACCGATGCATGGCTGCCCCAGGTCAATGGCGTGGTGACCACGCTGGTGGAGTTGGTTCGCGAGCTGGAAGATGCCGGGCATGATGTTCACGTGCTCCACCCCGAACAGTTTGCGACCCGTCCATGTCCCGGTTACGCGGGCATTGACCTGGCTGTGCGGCCCTACAAGGTGCTTGCCCATAAGCTGGATGCCTTGCAGCCAGATGCCATTCATTTGGCGACCGAGGGGCCTCTGGGGTGGGCGGGGCGTCGCTATTGCCTCAAGCGTGGCCTGGCTTTCACCACCGCCTTTCACACGCGCTTTCCTGAGATCCTGCAGGCTGCCCTGCGCATACCGCTGCGTTGGGGGTATGCGCTTTTCAGGCATTTTCATCGTCCCTCGTCCGGGGTGATGGTGCCCACACAGGGGGTCTTGCAGATGCTGCAGCGGCGGGGCTTTAGCCATCTGCGCTTGTGGACGCATGGTGTGGATACCCAGGCGTTCCGATTCCATGGCGAGGTCTGCCAGAGCCCGCTCACGGGCGTCCTGGCCCATCCGGTGGCGCTGTATGTGGGCCGTATCTCGTATGAAAAGAACATTGACGCCTTTTTGCAGTTGGACATGCCAGGCACCAAGGTCGTGTGTGGTGTGGGGCCGCTCGAAGCTCGGCTGAAAGCCAAGTACCCGCAAGTGCGGTGGCTTGGCATCCTGTACCGAGATTCGCTGGCACAGGTCTACGCCTCGGCCGATGTCTTTGTGTTTCCAAGCCGCTCCGAAACCTTTGGGCTGGTCATGCTGGAGGCCATGGCTTGCGGCACGCCGGTGGCGGCATTTCCTGAAGATGGGCCGCGGGAAGTGCTGGGGGCTGGGGAGGGTGGGGCGCCCCTGGGCGGCGTTTTGCATGACAGCCTTTTGGCGGCCACGCAGCAAGCGTTGTCTATACCGAGGTCCGAGGCACGAACCCGGGCACTGGAATTCACTTGGGCACATGCAGCCCGGCTGTTTCAACAGTATTTGGTGCCTGCCCGCTCCAGCTCACAGGGAGCTCCTGTGTCTGTCACAAAGTCTGTCACGCAGTTGTCATCTGGGCGTTAAATACTGCAGCGATTCCGCAATTGCTGCACCCGCGTATCCATGCCGCCCCTGCCTACCGCCGATTCCATCCCTTTGCAGCGCGAGTACCCCGATGCCGCCGGAAACTCCTTGCACCCCGTGTCACATGACAGCGATCCTGGGGCGGCAGAGCCTGTCACAGGCGGTGCTCCCCATATGTTTCTGGACCGTGACCACAGCATTCTCGCGTTCAATGAACGCGTGTTCGACTGGGCGGTCCGTACGGATGTGCCGCTGCTGGAGCGGCTGCGCTATCTGTGCATCGTCTCATCCAATCTCGACGAATTCTTTGAGGTGCGTGCGGCAGCGCACATCACGGCGGCGAAGAAAGGCGAGACCAAGGGCATCTATACCGCAGCGTCTTTTGAGGCGCTGTCCGCCCAGGTTCATGACTTGGTGGAGCGTCAATATGCGCTGTACAACGAAGTGCTGGTCCCTGCGTTTGCGCAGCATGGCATCCATATCGTGGCGCATGGTGACCGGTCCGCAGAGCAGAGGCGCTGGGTTCATGAATATTTTGCCCGCGAGGTCCGCCCCCTGTTGATCCCGGTGGGACTCGATCCGGCCCACCCGTTTCCGCAGGTGGCCAATAAGTCGTTGAACTTCATTGTGCGTCTCAAGGGACATGATGCCTTTGGTCGCGAGAATGAAATCGCCATCGTCAAGGTGCCGCGTGCCTTGCCCCGTCTGATCCGCATGCCGAAGAAGGTGGCACCCGACGGGATGTTGTTCGTCAGCTTGTCCAGCATCGTGCGTGCGCATCTGGAGGACCTGTTTCCTGGCCGAGAGGTGACGGAGTTCTCGCAGTTCCGGGTGACGCGCCACTCTGACCTGGCCCTGGACGAGGAGGATGTGCGGAATCTGCGCACCGCCTTGCGGCAAGGCCTTCAGCAACGCCATTACGGACAGGCGGTGCGCCTGGAAGTCTCTGCGGGCTGCTCTCGCTTCCTGTCGGACTTCCTGCTGCAGCAGTTCGATCTGCCCAACGCGGCCCTGTACCGTGTGCATGGTCCTGTGAACCTGGTGCGCCTGAATCAGCTGGTGGATTTGGTGAACGATCCTGCGTTGCTCTTTCCGCCGTGGAGTTCCGCCTGGCCGCGTCAGCTCCAGCCAGGGGTGTCGATCATGGGGCAGCTGCTCGAGCGCGACGTGTTGATCCATCAGCCCTTCGAGAGCTTTGATGGGTTGCTGGCCTTTTTGCGGGAGGCCGTGAACGACCCGCAGGTGCTGGTCATCAAGCAGACCATCTACCGCACCGGTTCCGACTCGGAGCTCATGGACCTGCTCAGCGAGGCAGTGCGCCGGGGCAAAGAGGTGATGGCCGTGGTGGAGCTGAAGGCCCGTTTTGACGAAGAGGCCAACATCAACTGGGCTGAGGCGCTGGAGTCAATCGGGGCGCAGGTGGTCTATGGCGTGGTGGGCCTCAAGACCCACGCCAAGATGCTGCTCGTCACGCGACGCGAGGGGCGGCAGCTGCGCCGTTATGGACACCTGTCCACCGGCAATTACAACGTGCGCACAGCCAAGCTGTATACCGACCTGAGCTACCTCACGGCCGATGAAGAAACCACGGCCGACATGGATGGTGTGTTCAATCACCTGGCGAGCCAGAACCGGCCTCCCAAGCTGCGCAAGCTCATGCTGGCGCCGTTCCATCTGCACCGCCGCATGATCGAAAAAATCGAGCGCGTGGGTCTGGCGGCAAGCCGTGGTGAAGAAGCCCGGATCGTGGCCAAGATGAACGCCCTGACAGATGAGGGACTCATGCGCGCGTTGATCCTCGCCGGGCAGCGCGGTGCGCGCATCGATCTGATTGTGCGGGGGGCCTGCATGCTGGCGCCCCAGGTGCCGGGAGTGACTGACAACATCCGCGTGCGCTCGGTGATTGGACGGTTTCTGGAGCACACGCGTGTTTTCTACTTTTGTGCGGGTGATGAAGAAGACCTGTACCTCTCGAGCGCCGACTGGATGAACCGCAACATGATGCGTCGCGTGGAGCTGGCGTGGCCCGTCACGGACGCCAAGCTGCGTCAGCAGATCATTGACGAGTGTTTGGTGGCGTACCTGTGTGATGACCGCGATGCCTGGACATTGAACGCAGCCGGCACCTACGACCGTGCAGCACATCCTGTGGACGGCCATGGCGCACAGAACGCCTTGATGGTGCGCTACGGGCCGCGCCCGGCCCTTGGCCGCAAGGAGCCAGGGGCCGCATGATGGACTTGATTCTCTGGCGTCACGCCGAGGCGGAGGAGGCCGAAGACGGCGGGGATGACCTGGCCCGCCCGCTCACGCCCCGGGGCGAGAAGCAGGCAGCAAGGATGGCTGCATGGTTGGATCGGCAGTTGCCGGAGGGCCTGAGGGTGGTGGCTAGTCCCGCGCGGCGAACTGAGCAGACGGCCCATGCCCTGGGACGCAAATTCAAGATGCGCGCTGAGCTGTTGCCTGGAGGAACGCCCCAGGATTTGCTGGAGCTGGTGCAGTGGCCTCGCGCCAAGGGTGCAGTGCTGGTGGTGGGGCACCAGCCCATGCTGGGCCAGACTGTTGCCCAGTTGCTGCAACTTCAGGCTCCTGAATGCCCAGTGCGCAAGGGCTCTGTCTGGTGGTTGCGCCAGCGCCAGCGCTGGGATCACAGCCAGACCGTCCTGATGGCGGTGCAGTCTCCAGAATTTCTGTGACTTGTCCGGCGATGTCCGGGTGCGAAGGCGCTCGCTCTGGACACGCCGTGTCTCTTGGGGCAGATTTACTTGCGGCCTGCTTTGCCGCTGGCCTTGGTCGCTGGCTTGGCTGGGGTTGTTGGCGCGGGTTCGGCTGCATCGGCCTTGGGGCGCCCGGTCTTGATCGACGGCACAGCTTGCAAGGCGCTGCGCAACGCGCTGTCTGACAGTCCCGCGAGCACCTTGAGCCCTGCGCGCAGCAGCTCGCTCTTCTTGACAGGGTGGGCCAGTGCTGTGGCGCGGTCTTTCAGGGTGTCGAGTACCGCGTACTCGTCTTTGGGGATGGTGAAGCTGTCACGGACCAGCTTGGGCTTTTTGCCCTTGGGCTCCGTGGCCTTGGTGGGCTTCACTGGAGCCACTGCCTTGGCAGGCTTGGTCGCGGGGGCTGGCTTGGAGGCTGGCGCCTTTTCTGCTGCGGCTTTTTTGACGGGCTTTGCAGCCTTGGATGCCTTTGGAGCCTTGGGTGCCGTTACCGGCTTGGTTGGCTTGGCAGCTTTGACTGGCTCAGCGGCGGGGGTGACGATGAGGCTGGGGGTTGTGGTGGTAGTGGTCATGGCAGAAGATTGATAAACGGTATAAACAGTTTATACCGTTTGTTGTTTCCCCTCAAGGCATGTCCACAACCAACTCCCATGGGGTTTTTTGCCAGGCTTGAACTTCTTCGCGCAGAAGGTGGGCCGACTGGGGGTATGCGATGGCCCATCCCGGGCGCGCGCTGACCCGAAATCGCTGTCCGTCCGCCTGCAATGACAGCCCTTTGCTATCAGGCTCCCGGCGTGCGTGGCACAGGGCCACGGCCAAGCGCAAGCACAGCAGTTGCAGCACAAAAATCGGATCGTCCAGTCCCACCCCCAGCTTGCGCACCTTCCCCCGCTGCCCCTGCACCAGCACTCCGAGGCGGTGCAGTTCGGGCACCGCAAACCCAGCGGCATCCGTGTTGTCCAGGATGTAGGCGCCGTGACGGTGGTAGTCACTGTGTGAAATGCGGCAGCCAATCTCGTGCAGGCGGGCGGCCCAGTCCAGCTTGCGGCTGGCGCGTTCGCTACCGGGCGGGGCAGCCTGGTCAAACAATGTGCAGGCAGTGCGCGCAACACGGTCTGCATGCTCCATGTCCACGCCAAACCGCTGCATCAACCCTTGGACCGTCGCGGTGCGCAGGTCGGTGCCGGGTTGTTCGCGATCCAGGAGGTCATACAAAGCCCCTTGGCGCAGGGCCCCTTGTGCAACCTGCATTTCGTGGATATCCAGCAGGTCAAACACGGCACGCAGCACGCTGATGCCCCCCCCGATGACTGCTCGGCGCTCCTCCTTGAGCCCGTCCAAGCGGAGACGGTCGGCACTTTGGACGCGGAGCAAACGCTCTCGCAGCCAGTTCAGTCCATCGCGGGTGATCAGGCCCGGCGATCCTCCAGCGGCGGACAGAATGTCACCCACGGCGCCTGCTGTGCCCGACGACCCATAGGCAATGTCCCATGTATCGGGGCGAAAGGTCGCGAGCGCCTCGTCCAGCACTGCCTTGGCCGCAATCTCTGCCCCCAGAAAGGCCTGGGGGGAGAACTCACCATTGGAAAAATAGCGTTGCGACCAAGCTACGCTGCCCACCCGGAAAGAGGCCACCGCATGGGGCGTGAACTGCTCGCCAAGGATGAGTTCGGTGGACCGTCCTCCGATGTCCACGACCAAGCGGCGCTCGTCGGACTGGGGCAACAGCCGGGCCACGCCCTGGTAGATCAATCGGGCCTCTTCGGGCCCGGACACCACATCAATCGGATATCCCAGCACCTCACTGCCGCGTGACAGGAACTCCTCGCGGTTGCGCGCTTCGCGCAGCGTCTGTGTGGCCACAGCGCGCACCTGGGCGCGGGGAAAACCTGCCAAGCGCTCCCCGAAACGAGCCAGACAAGCCCAACCCCGCTCCATCGCGTCGCGGGTCAGGTTGCGGTCTTCGTCCAGCCCGTTGCCCTGTCGCACCGTTTCCTTCAGGTATTCCACCCGCTGGATGTGTCCGAACTCATAGCGCCCGATTTCCAGGCGAAAACTGTTGGAGCCGAGGTCGACTGCGGCGAGGCGTGTGCCGTTCTGCATGTGTGTTGGGTGGGAGCTGCGTGCGGCATCGTACCGCGATGCGCGTGCCCCGATCCGGGGTGTAGGCCGCTAATGCCTGGGCAGGCACGGATCGGGCTGTGAAGGGAGTGTGAGGGGGTTGTGTGACACATCCATGACGTCGGGTACGCGGCGTCATGGCGGTTGTTGCAATGTTCCTGGGGTGGTCTGTTGTGTCACTGAATTGTCACGATAGGTCTCTAGAGTTCGCTGTGTTCCTGTCAACCCCTGCCGAAAGGTACCTCATGAAACGCGTATTTCTCAAAACCGTCGCAGTAGCACTGGCCGCCCTGGCAGTGGGCAACGCCTTTGCGGCAGACATCACCGGCGCTGGCGCCACGTTCCCTTTCCCGATGTATGCCAAGTGGGCGGAAGCCTACAAGAAGGAAACCGGCGTGGGCCTGAACTACCAGTCCATCGGTTCCTCGGGCGGTATTCGCCAGATCCGCGCCAAGACCGTGGCTTTTGGCGCGACCGATGCCCCACTGTCGGGCGCTGAGCTGGAAAAAGACGGCATGGTGCAGTTTCCTGCCATCATCGGCGGCACTGTGCCTGTGGTGAACCTGGACGGCTTCAAGCCCGGCGAACTGCGCGTGACCGGCCCTGTGCTGGCCGAAATGTACCTGGGCAAGATCACCAAGTGGAACGATGCCAAGCTGGCAGCCCTGAACCCCGGCAAGACACTGCCCGACCAGAACATCACCATCGTGCACCGCGCCGATGGCTCTGGCACCACGTTCAACTGGACCGACTATCTGAGTTCCGTCAGCAAGGAGTGGGCTGATACGGTGGGCAAGGGTGCTGCGGTGAAGTGGCCTGCTCAGTCTTCCGTGGGCGGCAAGGGCAACGAAGGCGTTGCGGCGAACGTGACCCGTGTGAAGGGTGCGCTGGGCTACGTGGAGTACGCCTACGTCAAGAAGAACAACATGACGTTCCTGCAGCTGCAGAACGCCGATGGCAAGTATGTGTCGCCTGACGATGCCACCTTTGCTGCTGCAGCCGCCAGCGCTGACTGGTTCAGCGTGCCTGGCATGGGGATTTCGATGGTGAATGCCAAGGGCGCCAATAGCTGGCCCGTGAGCACGGCGTCCTTCATCCTCATGTACGCCGACCCTGCAGACAAGGCCCAGTCGGCCGAAGTTCTGAAGTTCTTTGACTGGGCCTTCAAGAACGGCAAGGCCATGGCGGCTGACCTGGACTACGTTCCGCTGCCTGACACCCTGACGGCACAGATCCGCTCCAAGGTCTGGTCGCAAATCAAGAAGTAAAGCGGTTTGCCCCAGAATAGTGCCCATCGGCCGGCAGGTCTGGCCGATGGGCGCTGGTTTGTGGGGTCTCCAGAAGCCAGATGGGAGTCAACATGAGCGTGGGAACCACCATGAGTTCGCAACCCGTGTCCGTCAAGACGACGGACGCCCCCACACCGTCAATGGTGTCGATTGCCAAACGGCAGCGGCTGCAGGACATCGTTTTCCATCGGCTGACCCAGAGCCTGTCGCTGCTGGTGCTGGTGGCGCTGCTGGGCATCATCGTCTCGCTGTTCATTTACGCGTGGCCCGCTTTCCACAAGTTTGGCATTCAGTTCATCTGGCGCGCTGAGTGGGACATCATCAATGAAGAATTCGGTGCGGCGATCGCCATCGTCGGCACCCTCGCCAGTGCGGGGATTGCACTGCTGATCGCCGTGCCGCTGGCATTTGGCATTGCACTGTTCCTGACAGAAACCTGCCCCGTGTGGCTGCGCCGCCCGCTCGGCACGGCGGTGGAGTTGCTGGCGGCCGTGCCGTCCATCATCTACGGCATGTTTGGTCTGTTTGTGTTTGCACCGTTGTTCGCAGACCATTTCCAGGTACCGGTGCAAAAGCTGCTCGGTTCCATGCCGTTGATTGGCTTCCTGTTTGGCGGCAGTACCAATGGCTTTGGCATCCTGGCTGCTGGCATCGTGCTGGCCTTCATGGTGCTGCCCTTTGTGGCGGCCGTGATGCGCGATGTGTTCGAGATCGTTCCCCCCATCCTGCGCGAGTCCGCCTACGGCCTGGGCTGCACGACCTGGGAGGTGGTGCGCCGGGTGGTGCTGCCCTACACGCAAAAGGGCGTTATTGGCGGTGTGATGCTGGGTCTGGGCCGGGCCTTGGGTGAGACGATGGCCGTCACGTTCGTGATTGGCAACGCCAACCGCATGCCTACCTCGCTGTTCTCGCCCGGCACTTCCATCGCATCCACGCTGGCCAATGAGTTTGGCGAAGCGGCGGACTTCCACTTGTCCACACTGTTCGCCCTGGGCTTCCTGCTGTTCGTGATCACGTTTGTGGTGCTGTCGGCCGCCAAGATCATGCTGCTGCGCGCCGAGAAGGCCAAGGGCCTGTAAGCCCTGCAGCCCGCTCCCGACCCTCTTCAGAGACAAGCTCCATGGAATTCAATCAACAACTCTACGCAAAGCGCCGCCGCTCCAACGCCATTGGTCTGACCCTGTCACTGGGCGCCATGGCACTGGGCCTGTTCGTGCTGCTCTGGATTCTGAGCGTGCTGCTGTCCAACGGCTTTGCTGCCTTGGACTGGAACATGTTCACGCAGTCCACCCCAGCCCCTGGCTCCGACGGCGGTGGCTTGGCCAACGCCATCGTGGGCAGCCTCCTGATGGTGGGCTTCACCGTGCTGGTGTCCACACCCATCGGCGTGCTGGCGGGCGTGTACTTGGCCGAGTACGGCGACCAGAGCAAGACCGCAGAATTGACCCGATTCGTGACGGACATCATGCTGTCTGCCCCCTCCATCGTTTTGGGCCTGTTCGTGTATGCCATCGCGGTGGCGACCGTGGGCAACTTCTCGGGCTGGGCGGGCAGCCTGGCGCTCTCGCTCATCGCTGTGCCTGTGGTGGTGCGCACTACCGAGAACATGTTGCGCCTGGTGCCCGGCAGCCTGCGCGAAGCCGCCTTCGCCTTGGGTGCACCGCGCTGGAAGGTCTCCACCATGGTCACCCTGCGCGCTGCCCGCAGCGGCGTGATGACCGGTCTGCTGCTGGCTGTGGCCCGCATCAGCGGCGAGACCGCGCCTTTGCTGTTCACCGCGCTGAACAACCAGTTCTTCAGCACCAACATGAATGCGCCCATGGCCAACCTGCCGGTCGTGATCTTCCAGTTTGCGCTGAGCCCTTACGAAAACTGGGTGCGCCTGGCCTGGGGCGGTGCGCTGCTCATCACGCTGTCGGTGCTGATCCTCAACGTCGTGGCGCGGGTGTTCCTGCGCGAAAAGAACCGCGTCTGATGGCGGTTGCTCATCCTGCCAACGCCATCGACAAGACTGCCTCCATTTTCAGGAATTGACAATGAACGCCACTGCTACCGCCACCGCCAGCAAGAACGCGCTGGAGCTGCGTAACCTAAGCTTTTTCTACGGCAAGTTCCAGGGCCTGCGCAACGTGAGCCTGGACATCGCCGAGCACAAGGTCACCGCCTTCATCGGCCCCTCCGGCTGCGGCAAGTCCACGCTGCTGCGCACACTCAACCGCATGTACAGCCTGTACCCCGGCCAGCGCGCCGAGGGCTCCATCAGCTTCTACGGCCAGGACATCCTGGACCCCAAGCAGGATATCAACCTGCTGCGCGCCCGCATCGGCATGGTGTTTCAGAAGCCCACGCCGTTCCCCATGTCCATCTACGACAACATCGCGTTTGGAGTGAAGCTGTACGAGACGCTGAGCAAGAGTGAGATGGACGACCGCGTGGAGTGGGCACTGTCCAAGGCCGCACTGTGGACCGAGGTGAAAGACAAGTTGCACCAGAGCGGCCTGTCGCTCTCCGGGGGGCAGCAGCAGCGCCTGTGCATTGCACGCAGCGTGGCGGTGAAGCCTTCGGTGCTGTTGCTGGACGAGCCCACCTCGGCGCTGGACCCGCTGTCCACCGCCAAGATCGAAGAGCTGATCGACGAACTCAAGCACGACTACACCATTGCCATCGTGACCCACAACATGCAGCAGGCCGCCCGCTGCAGCGACTACACCGCCTACATGTACCTGGGCGAGATGATCGAGTTCGGCGCCACCGAGCAGATCTTCTTCAAACCCGAGCGCAAAGAAACCGAAGACTACATCACCGGCCGTTTCGGCTAAGGAGACAGCAGATGCCCGATAAACATCTTTCGTCCCAGTTCGACAGCGAACTCAACAGCGTCTCTGCCCGCGTCATGGAAATGGGCGGTCTGGTGGAGTCTCAGATCCGCCAGGCGGTGTACGCGCTGTCGCAATTCAGCCTGGAAGCCGTGGAGACGGTGGCCTCGATGGAGACCCGCATCAACGCGATGGAGGTCGAGATCGACCAGGAGCTGTCCTCCATCATCGCCCGCCGCCAGCCCACTGCGCGCGACCTGCGCCTGCTGCTGGCCTTCTCCAAGGCCACCGCCAACCTCGAACGCATGGGCGACGAAGCCAACAAGATGGCGCGCATGGTGCGCTCCATCATCGAAGGCGGTGCGCCGCGTTCGTTGCCATCGAGCGACCTGCGTGTGGCAGCCGAGCTGGCCTCGGGCCAGCTGCGCAAGACGCTGGATGCATTTGCGCGGCTGGACGTGAAGGCGGCGGTGGCCATCCTCAAGGAGGACGACCTCATCGACAAGGAGTTCGACGGCTTCGTGCGCAAGCTCATTACCTACATGATGGAAGACCCCCGCACCATCTCCCCCAGCCTGGACCTGCTGTTCCTCGCCAAGGCCATCGAGCGCATTGGCGACCATTCCAAGAACGTGGCCGAACTCATCATCTATCTGGTCAAGGGCAAGGACGTGCGCCACACAGCCCTCGACGAGATCGAGTCGGCAGTGCTGTAAGTACGGGGCGCTGATTCACCATGAGAAAGCTTCCCCGTGTCCTCATCGTGGAGGACGAACCCGCGATTGCCGAGCTGATTGCGGTCAACCTGCGACACAACGGTTTCCAGCCCTTCTGGGCGGAAGACGGCGACTGCGCGCAGCGCGAGCTCGATGCCGTGCTACCCGACGTGATCCTGCTCGACTGGATGTTGCCAGGGCAGAGTGGTCTGTCGCTGGCGCGCAAGTGGCGTGCCGACAGCCGCACCAAGCCTATCCCTATCCTCATGCTCACCGCCCGAGGCGACGAGCCTGACAAGGTGGCCGGGCTCGACGCGGGTGCCGACGACTACATCACCAAGCCATTTTCCACGCAGGAGCTTCTGGCCCGCATCCGTGCGGTGCTGCGTCGTCGTGCCCCCGAGCAGGTGAGCGACAGCGTGAGCATTGGCGAGCTGGTGCTGGACGCCGCGACCTACCGGGTCACCTTCCAGGGCCAGCCCCTGAAGGTGGGCCCCACCGAGTTCAAGTTGCTGCATTTCCTGATGAAGCATGCCGAGCGCGTGCACAGCCGCTCGCAGCTGCTCGACAAGGTGTGGGGCGACCATGTGTTCATTGAGGAGCGCACGGTGGATGTGCACGTCAAGCGCCTGCGCGAGGCCCTGGGTGCGGCGTCGGTGATGGTGGAAACGGTGCGCGGCGCGGGCTACCGGCTCACCGCCCAGCCGCAAGTGCCGCTGTCCGCCTGATCGGGCAGGCGGGCAGCCGCCCGTGAGTGATGCGATGCGCGCAATGGCTGCTATGCAGCGGGCCACTGCGGCCGGCGTGCATTGGCAGTGGCGATAGATGGATGTGGTGATGGATCAATGGGCGCGCGTGTCGCGCCCCTGGTGTTTCTGAGAAGGCTTTGCAATCCGCATGCTGTGGCGTATTTCGTTTTTCCTGCTGTGGCAGTTGGCGGGTGGTGGCCTGGGGTGGTGGCAAGGCGGGCCCTGGGGCGCCGCACTGGGGGCCGCCATTGCTGCCTGGGCGTGGTTCGTGTGGGATCTGCTGCGGGGCGTGCGGGTGCTGCGCTGGTTGCGCACGGGCGATCTGGCATCGGTGCCGTCCATGCGTGGCATCTGGGGCGAGGCAGCGGACCGTGCGCGGCGGCTGCTGCGCAAGCAGGAGGCGCAGATTCGGGACAGCCAGGACCGGTTGCAGGAGATCCTGGCCGCCCTGCAGGCCTCTCCCAACGGCGTGGTGCTGCTGGATGCACAGGGCCGCATCGAATGGTGCAACCAGATGGCGGCCAACCAGTTTGGCTTTGACGCGCAGCGCGACGTCATGCAGTCCATCGGCAACTTGCTGCGCAACCCGGAATTCACGGCTTACTTCGCCGCCAAGGACTTCACCAGCGACGTGGTGCTGGAAGGGCGACTGAGTACGCCGTCCCGGCCCGTGCGCATTTCGGTGCACCTGCACCCTTACGGCGACGGCCGCACGCTGCTGCTGTCGCGCGACGTGACGGCGCTGGAGCAGGCCGATGCGATGCGGCGCGACTTTGTGGCCAATGTGTCGCACGAGATCCGCACACCCCTCACGGTGCTGACCGGTTTCGTCGAAACCTTGCAGACCCTGCCGCTGAGCGCCGACGAGCGCTCGCGCTACCTGGGCATGATGGCGCAGCAGGCGCAGCGCATGCAGAGCGTGGTGCAGGACCTGCTCACGCTGTCGCGTCTGGAGGGCAGCCCGCTACCCGGCATGGCCGAATGGACACCTGTTCAGTCACTGATGCAGCGCTGCGAGGAGGAGGGCCGCGCCCTGTCGGCGCTGCTCACGCATAACCAGCAGCGCCCGCATGCGATGCGCTTTCCTGCGGCTGACCTGCTGCGGGCCGAAGGCGAAATCGCGGGCGTGCCTGCCGAACTGCAAAGTGCCTTGTCCAACCTCGTCAATAACGCGGTGCGCTACACGCCCGGCGGTGGTTCCATCGAGGTGCAGTGGCTGCGCAAGGAGGACGGCAGTGCCGTGTTCTCCGTGCACGACACCGGCCCCGGCATCGCGCCCGAGCACATCCCGCGCCTGACGGAGCGCTTTTACCGGGTGGACCGCAGCCGTTCGCGCGAGACTGGGGGCACCGGCCTGGGCTTGGCCATCGTCAAGCATGTGCTGCAGCGCCACGGCGCCACGCTGGACATCGCGAGCACGCTGGGCAAGGGCTCGGTGTTTTCAGTCACCTTCCCGGCCAACCGCTTGCGGGGTTTTGCCCTGCCGGGCTGATGGCTCGCCAGAGCATGGCGACGAACAGCAGTGCGGTGATTGCAAGTGCCGCAGCGCTGGCCGCCCAGAAGGGGGTGGGCGAAGCTACATCCGACCAAGGCCCGCTGCCTCCATAAGCCAACCAGTAGCCGCCGGCCAGGCCCGCGCCCCACAGCAGCGCGCAGTACACCACCAGTGGCGCCAGCGTGATGCGGTAGCAGCGCAGCACAAACACGCACAGCGTCTGCACCGCATCGGCAGCGTGGTACGCCGCCACCCAGACTAGCACCGCGCCGGCCACGGCTGCCACGCTGGCGTTGTCGGTGTAAATCTGGCTGATCGAGTGTCTTGCTATCAATAAGGAAGCTGCCAGGGCAATACCCACTAGCGCAGCCAGCGAAAAACCCATTAAAACCACCTGGCGGGCCCGCTGCGGCTGCCGTGCGCCCAGCCAGTAGCTCACCCGCGCACTGGTGGCGATGGACAGCGACAGCGGCACCATGTAGAGCACAGCGGCCATGTTGGCAGCGATCTGGTGGGCTGCCGCCGACGTGGTGCCCTGGCGCGCGATGAACAAAGCCATCAGGGTGAAGGAGGTTACTTCCACCATCACCGCCAGGCCTGCCGGAATGCCGAGCTTGGCAAAGCCTGCAATGGTGGGCCAGTGCGGGGGCTCCATGCGGCGCCACAGCCCCAGGGGGGTATAGATGTCCTGCGTGCGCAGCAGCCACACCGCCAGGGCCAGCATGCTGCAGTTGACGACCAGCGTGGCCCAGGCGCAGCCCACCACCCCCTGTGCAGGCAGGCCCCCGCCGCCAAAGGTGAACCACACCGACAGCGGCAGCTTGATGAACAGCGAGCCCACCTGCAGCCACGTGACCAGGCGCGGATGGCCCAGGGCCTGGTTGAGGGTGCTGTAGATGCGGAACAGCAGGGCGGGCGGGAGTGCCAGGGCGAGCACGGCCAGATAGTTTTCAACCTGCGGTCGGAGCGCAGGCGGCACCTCCGTCCAGCGTAGCAGCGGGCCCGGCGACAGCAGCACCGCCATGCCCAGCACAGCCGCCGCTGCGCACAGGTACAGGGCTTGCCGCAGTGACCGACCCACGGCTTCGGGCTGTTGCGCCCCGCGCTGTTCGGCCCACACGGGGAGCAGGGCCTGCAGCACGCCCATCAGGGCAACGTACACACTGATGAAAATGGCCGACCCGACGGACAGCGCGGCCAGCGACGATTCGCTGTAGCGCCCCGCCACAATGGTGTCGGTCACCCCGAAGGCCATGACCGCCAGTTGCCCCGCCAGCACGGTCAAGGCGTGCCGGGTGATGGTGGACAGCTCCGACATCAGCGAGCCGGGGCCACGCGGCGGAACAGCAGCAGGTTTTCGTTCTTGTCGGTGGGGCGGGGCAGGGTGGCCCGGGGCTCCCACAGTTCAGCGCGGACCATGCGTTCGGATGCGGGCCAGGAGGCGCTGTCCACCAGCAGCCACTGGCATTCATCCTGCAGGCCCGCGCGCTGCAGCGACAGCTGTCCATGGAACTGCAGTGCCGCCACCTGAGCGCGGTTCAGCCCCACGGTCTGAATGCAGCCGGGCTCTGGCCCAAGGGCGGTGATCACACTGCGCACCTGCGGGCCATAGCTGCGTGCGTAGTCCAGCAGGGGCAGCCACAGGGTCATCAGCAAAAGCCAGCCCAGGGCGGCGCCGCCTGCGGGCAGCACCAGGCTTTTCCAGATGGGGGCTCGGTTGCGGGACGCGCGCCACCATGCCAGGCCACACCAGCCCACGGTGGCCGCCACGGCCACCAGCAAAGCCAGCACCGAAAACTGGGGCACAAACCCGGGCGCCAGTTTGGCGACGTTGGCGGCGGGCTTGGCAGGCACCCCGGTCTGCATGGCGATCCAGATCACCCAGATCGCAAGGGCCGAGGCGGTGAAGAACAGCAGCGTGAACCAGTCAATCAAAGCCCCCACACTGCGGCGCAGCGTGGGCAGGGCAAAAGCCGCCAGCGCAGCCAGGGCGGGCAGGCCCAGCAGCAAGGCCCGGTCTGCCGGCTGGGTGGAGATGGTGGCGCCGATGGACACCAGGGTGAACCAGAGGGGCACCAGCAGGTGCCGTTGGCCCGGGCGGTTGAAGATCTGCTGGCGCCAGCGCCACAAAGTCCACAGGGCCAGTGGCCAAGCCGGCCAGCCAAACCACAGCAGCAGGCGCGCAAGACTCAGCCAGTCCTTGCCGCCCCCATCGAACCCCACAACCCGCCAGCGCCACAGGTCCAGGCCCTGGGCCAGCACAGCCGCTACCAGGGTGGAAGCCGCCAACACGGCAGCCCAACGCCAGCGGCGGTCGGTGTTGCTTGCAGGCGCAAACAGCACCAGCGCCGCGCCGCCAATGCCCAATAGGGCCGTGAGGGCGGGGGCTCCGGACAGCGTGAGCCCGGCCATGCCCAGCACCAATGCCACGGCTGGCGCCACGGTGCGGTGCGGCATGGCGGCCACCGCAAAAAACAGCAAGGCGGTGCAGCCCAGCTGCGCCAGATAGCTTGTGATCTCATGCGACAGCTGGGCCAGGCCCAGGCAGGCGATCAGCGCCAGCAAGGCGCCATCGGCAATGGCACGCGCATAGTCCAGTGGGGAAGCCTCGCCGCCAAAAGCAAACGCAACCGGTTGGGCACCCGGGCTGCGGGCCAGGTAGTACACGCCATACCAGGTGGCCATCAGGGTGATGACCAGGAGCGCGATGAATGGCATGCGGGCCGCCATTTCCGGCGACAGCCATGCCGGTGCCATCTGCAAGGCCCAGGCGCCCAGCCAGTAGGGCAGCAGCCCTTCGGTTTCGGGGGGCATGCCACCGAGCAGCGGACTGAGCCAGGGAGTGCGTCCCTGGGCCAGCTCCAGCATGTAGCCAAAGGCGGTGACGTCTGCGTTTTTCCACGGATCGCGGCCCACGAAGCCGGGCACTACGTAGGCAATGCAAAGCAGCAGCAGCGCCCAGCGGGGCAGCGGGCTGACGGCGTTCTGGGTAACGATGGCGGGGGTGGGTAGAGTCACGCGGCAGTGGGCGGCTGGGCAAAGGAGCCACCGAGAATAAAGGCAAAACCCATGAAAAAAGGCAGCCTGGTTGCCCAGGCTGCCTTTTTGGCGGGATCGCAGGGGCGAATTACTTCGCTGCGGTCTTGCCGAAACGGTTGCGGAAGCGTTCCACGCGGCCACCCATGTTGTCCACCGACTTTTGCGTGCCGGTGTAGAAGGGGTGCGATTCAGAAGAAGTATCCAGCTTGAACAGCGGGTATTCCTTGCCTTCGTGGGTTTCGGTTTCCTTGGTGTTCACGCACGAGCGGGTCACGAACTTGAAACCGTTGGACAGGTCCACGAACAGAACTTCGCGGTAGTTGGGGTGAATGCCTTCTTTCATGATCTTCCTTTGAGTCAACTGCGGGAGCCGCACCGGCCAGTCCGATGTACTTTCCGCAAGAAAAAGCCCTCTATTATTGCACAGGCCGGGAATCAGCCCCCGCGACGCATCATGTCGAAGAAGTCCACATTGGTCTTGGTGGCCTTCATGTTCTTGATCATGAGCTCCATCGACTCGATCTCGTCCATGTTGTACATGAACTGGCGCAGGATCCGGGTCTTCTGCAGGATCTCGGGCGCCAGCAGCAGCTCTTCGCGGCGCGTGCCGCTCTTGTTGAGTTCGATGGCGGGGAACACGCGCTTTTCGTACAGGCGGCGGTTCAGGTGAATTTCGCAATTGCCCGTGCCCTTGAATTCTTCAAAGATCACTTCGTCCATGCGGCTGCCGGTATCGACCAGCGCGGTGGCGATGATGGTGAGCGAGCCGCCTTCTTCGACCTTGCGGGCTGCGCCAAAGAAGCGCTTGGGGCGTTGCAGTGCAGCAGCGTCCACACCGCCCGACAGCACCTTGCCGCTGGAAGGAACGACGTTGTTGTAGGCGCGAGCCAGGCGGGTGATGGAGTCCAGCAGGATCACCACGTCTTTCTTCAGCTCGACCAGGCGCTTGGCACGCTCGATCACCATCTCGGCCACGTGCACGTGGCGGGCAGCGGGCTCATCGAAGGTGGAGGCAATGATGTCGCCCTTGACCGTGCGCTGCATTTCGGTCACTTCTTCAGGGCGCTCGTCCACCAGCAGCACCATCAGGTGCACGTCGGGGTTGTTGGCGGTGATGGCGTGGGCGATGTGCTGCATCATCACCGTCTTGCCGCTCTTGGGCGGCGCCACGATCAGCGCGCGCTGGCCGCGACCGATGGGGGCGATGATGTCGATGATGCGGCCGGTGATGTTCTCGTCGCCCTTGATGTCGCGTTCCAGGCGCATCTGCTCCTTGGGGAACAGCGGCGTCAGGTTCTCGAACATCACCTTGTGCTTGTTCTGCTCCGGCGGGCCGCCGTTGACCGAATCCAGCTTGGTCAGGGCAAAGTAGCGCTCGCCGTCCTTGGGCGTGCGCACTTCGCCTTCGATCATGTCGCCGGTGTGCAGATTGAAGCGGCGCACCTGGCTGGGCGAGATGTAGATGTCGTCTGTGCTGGCTGTGAAGCTGGTGTCGGGGCTGCGCAAGAACCCGAAACCGTCGGGCAGGATTTCCAGCACACCATCCGCAAACACCTGCTCACCCGCCTTGGCGCGCTTCTTGATGATGGCAAACATCAACTCCTGCTTGCGCATGCGGCCCGTGTTTTCGATTTCGAGTTCTTCGGCCTGCTTCAGGACTTCAGACACGTGCAGTGCCTTGAGTTCGTTTAAGTGCATGGATTGACTCCTTGGCGGAGCTGGTATGAATCTTGGGGGAGGTGGGCTGATGCCGAATGGGCTGCTGTTTGCAGGTCCGGCTCGCCAGGGATCTTGGTCCGGCTGCCAATGCATGCAGCCCGGTGATCTGTAGGAATTATGACAGGAAAAAATGCGGGGGCTTCAGAGGCGCAACGCCTTGCCTTGCACGGCTGTCCGCTGGTTATTCACCCGCAGGTCTATCGCTCAACGAAAAAAGCCCCAGCGGCGGCGTTGCCGAGGGGCTTTGAGGGGAGTTTAGGCCAGTTGCTGGTCAATGAAGGCGGTCAACTGGGCCTTGCTCATCGCGCCGACCTTGGTGGCGGCCAGTTGGCCGTCCTTGAACAGCATCAAGGTGGGAATGCCGCGAATGCCGAACTTGGCGGGGATCTCGCGGTTTTCGTCCACATTCATCTTCGCGATCTGCAGTTTGCCCTGGTAGGTGCCTGCGACTTCGTCGAGGATGGGGGCAATCATCTTGCAGGGGCCGCACCACTCGGCCCAGTAGTCCACCAGCACGGGGGTGCTTGTTTTCAGCACGTCGGCTTCGAAGCTGGCGTCAGAGACATGTTTGATGAGTTCGCTGGCCATGGCGGATTCCTTGTTTTTGATCAGGTTGGGACCGGTGTACGTATAAAGTCTGGGCATTGTGACAGAAACCAATCCCCCATTCACCGGTATGGCCGGGGCCTGCGACGCTATGACTGTCATAGCGAAAAGCGATGATGGCGCAGGCTGGAGCTTGCACCTGTGGCAACGCACTCTGGCCCAGGTGGCGGCCCATGCCAGTGCCCGGGGCGCTCATCTGGCCCGCACCGTGGTGCTGGTGCCCTATGCCCAGCTCATGCCCTGGGGGCAACGCCTGTGGGGGCAGCAATTCCCGCAGGGCTTTGCTCCGCGTTTCGAGACGACCCGCAACTGGGCGCGCCAGCTGCAGGGTTTTGAGCCGTCGGCCGATGATTTTGCGGGCGACGCTGCGCGCGACACCCTCACGGCCCGCGCCCTGCTGGACCGCGTGGGGCAGGGCGCCCTGCGTGAAATGCTGGCCACGCCACTGCAAGAAGCCGCCGCCCAGCTGGCACCCGCCGTAGCGGCCGTGCCCCCCGCGCAGCGGGCGGCCTGGGGCGATGAGGCCCGCAAACTCCTGACCACTGCGGATGAAGGCAGTAGCCTGCACTACGAAGCCCTGGTAGCGCGTCTGGCGCTGGAATGGGTGCTGGCCTCACGGCACGCCACCGATGTGTTGTTTGAGCCCGGTGTGCGTGAGGTCGTGGATGCGCTGGTGGTGCTGGAGGGCTTTCAGTCAGATGCTTTGCCCCAGGCCCTGTTGGCCCATTGGGGCGAACGGGGCGCTTGCATCAAGCTGCCATCGCTGCTGGAAGACGCTTTGGCGCCACCCCAGCGTGCCTTGCACGCTGCCACCGACGCCGAAGACGAAGCCCACCGCGCAGCCGCCTGTGTCCTCAGCCACATCCGCGATGGCCGGGTGCCTGTTGCGCTGGCGGCCACCGACCGCGCGCTCATTCGCCGTGTGCTGGCCCATCTGGACAGCAGCGGTGTGCTGGTGCGCGATGAAAGTGGATGGATTCTGTCCACCACCCGTGCGGCGTCTCGCGTCATGGCCGCGCTGCAGGCCGCCTCGTGGAATGCCTCGTCCAACGACGTGTTGGACTGGCTCAAGCACACCCCCGCGCTGACGCCGGGCGAGATCAACCAGCTGGAGCAGTGGCTGCGCAAAGGCGTGCTGCAGCACTGGAGCGCAGCCTCCGCTCAGGACCTGAGCACCCAGCCCCACCTGGCCCGCACCGTGGCCACGGTGGAGACCTGGCGCGACACCTTGCGTGCTGCGCTCCCCCTGGCGCAGTGGCTGCCCGCTCTGCGCGCCGTGCTGGAGCAAGCCGGGCAATGGCAGGGCCTGCAGGCCGACCCTGCAGGCATGCGCGTGCTGGCGGCGCTGCGCCTTCAAGACGGCCAGCAAGCGGAGCTGCAAGGCTGGGGCGACAGCGCGGGCCGCCGCATGACGCTGGCGGAGTTCACCCGGTGGGTGAAGGACGTGCTGGAAGCCGGGCGCTACGTGGCCTCGCAGGCCGCTGATGCGCCCGTGGTGGTGTTGCCGCTGCCCCAATTGCTGGGGCGTCCCTTCGCGGCCGCAGTGCTCCCCGGTTGCGATGAGAAACGCCTGCAGGCCGCTCCAGAGCCCACCGGAGACTGGTCCCAGGCCCAGCGCGAGGCCTGGGGTTTGCCCACACGCCAGTCGCTGGAGGCCGCGCAGCGGGCCGCCTGGGCCTATGCCCTGCGCGTGCCCGTGGTGGATGTGCTGTGGCGCACGGGCGACGAAGGAGGTGAGCCTCTGCTGGCCAGTGCCTTGGTGTTGGCACTGCAATTGGATGGCGTAGCCTCATCCGGCGCCGATCACCGCACTGCACGTGATGTGGTGGCAACGCCCACGCTGCGCCCCCTGCCGGTGGGTCAGGCCCTGCCCGTGCGGCAACTCTCGTCCACCGCCTATTCAGACCTGCGCCACTGCCCCTACCGCTTCTTCGCCCAGCGCCAGCTGGGACTGCGCGAGGCCGACGAGCTGGACGCCGAGGTGGACAAGCGCGACTTTGGCAACTGGCTGCATGCGGTGCTGCAGCGCTTTCACGAAGACCTGCGCGATCAGCCCACCGACGACGCGGACGAGCGCAGCGCCCGCATGGACGCCGCCGCTGAAGCCGTCACGCGCCAGCAGCGCCTGCAAGACGGCGACTTTCTGCCCTTTGCCGCAGGCTGGGCGCAGCTGCGCGATGGCTACCTGCACTGGCTGGCCGGGCACGAGGGGCAGGGCGCGATGTTCCGCCAGGCCGAGGTCAAGGCCCGCCAGCCGCTGGGCGACCTGGAGCTGATCGGCACCATCGACCGCATCGACGGCGTCTCCAGCACCGGCGAGCCCACGGTGCTGGTGATCGACTACAAGACCGAAAGCGACAGCGTCACCCGCCAGCGCATCAAGAGCGGGGCGGAAGACACGCAGTTGCCGTTCTACGCCGCTCTGCTGCACCACGACACGCTGCGCGCCGCCTACGTCAATGTGGGCGAACGCGGCGAGACGCAATTGCACGAGCAGGGCGAGGTGGTGCACCTGCGTGATGTGCTCATCGAAGGCATCCAGCACGACATGGCCCGCATTGCCGCGGGTGCGCCGCTGCCCGCGCTGGGCGAAGGCTCGGTGTGCGAGTTCTGCGCCGTGCGCGGCCTGTGCCGCAAAGACTACTGGGCAGATGCCGAACAGGCACCGCCCGCGCCTGAGACGCCATGACCGAGAGCACTCCATCGCCCACCCAGGCCGCTTACGAACACAACGGCCGCCCCGTCTCGCGCGAGGCGTTCTACGCCATCGCCTGCGACCCCGCCCGCAGCGTGGCGGTGGAGGCCTGCGCGGGCGCGGGCAAGACCTGGATGTTGGTGTCGCGCATGCTGCGCGCGCTGCTGGACGGCTGTGCGCCGCACGAAATCCTGGCCATTACCTTCACCAAAAAGGCTGCAGGCGAAATGCGCCAGCGCCTGCAGGAGTGGCTGGAGCAGTTCAGCCACAGGCCGCTCGAAGAACTCACCGCCGAGCTGATTGCTCGCGGAATCAGCCCCCAGTCCGCTCTGGAAAAGCGCGAGGCGCTACAAAATTTGTACCGCCAGCTGCTCGAAGCAGGGCGCCCCGTGCAGATACGCACCTTCCACAGCTGGTTTGCCGCGCTGCTGGGCACGGCCCCGCTGGCGCTGTTGCAGCAGCAAGGCCTGCCCGCGCACTTTGAGTTGCTGGAAGACGATGCCGAGGCCGTGCGCGAGGTCTGGCCGCCTTTCCTGCAGTCCGTGGCCGAGAGCGCCCACCTGCGCGCCGACTACGAAGCCGTGGTGGCCCGCCATGGCAGATCCCAAACGCACAAGGCGCTGGCAGCGGCGCTGGCCAAGCGGGTGGAGTTTGATTTGGCCGACGCGGCGGGCGTGGTGGATGCCTCGGTGCCGCCGTTCCAGCAGGCGTACCCCGACCTGGCCGCGTTGGCCGAGCCCGCCGAGGCCCTGCAGACCGAAGCCGCCCTGCAACGCTGGCGCAGCCGTGCCAGCGCCCTGGGCGCCGAGGCCAACAAGACCCCGCAAAAGGCGGCGGACGCCATCATCGACGCGCTGGCTTGCCCCGACCTGAACCAGCGCCTGGACATGCTGCGCAAAGCCATGTTCGTGGCCAAGGAAGACCGCCTGTCGAAGAACCTGGAGAAGTTCCCCGCCGCGCAAGAGGCCGAGCCCGAGTTGCAGCGCCTGCTGGTGGCCCGCCGCCAGCACGAGGCCTGGCAGCACCAGCAGCGCATGGCCCGGCTGGCGCGTTGCCTGATTGCTCAGTTTGCCGCCGTCAAGCAGCAGCACGGCTGGGTGGATATGAACGATGTGGAGCGCACGGCCCTGGTCATGCTGGCCGACCCCGTCCTTTCCGGCTGGGTGCAGGAGCGACTGGACGCCCGTATTCGCCACCTGCTGGTCGATGAGTTCCAGGACACGAACCCGCTGCAATGGCAGGCGCTGCATGCGTGGCTGGCGGGCTATGCGGGCTCGGGCGGCGGCTCGGCCGCGCCCAGCGTGTTCATCGTGGGTGACCCCAAGCAGAGCATCTACCGCTTTCGCCGCGCTGAGCCGCAGGTGTTCATTGCCGCGCAGGCCTTTGTGCGCGATGGGCTGGGCGGCGACCTTTTGAGCTGCGACCACACGCGCCGCAATGCGCAGGGCGTGATTGCCGCCGTCAACGCCGTCATGGGCCAGGCCCAGGCGCAGCACGAGACCAGCGGCTTTCGCGACCACACCACTGAATCGAAACACACGGGCCAACTGCTGCGCCTGCCCGCCATCACCGATGCGGATGACGACGGCCAAGGCGCAAGCCGCGACCCGCTGGCCTGGCGCGACAGCCTGACCGAACCCCGCCACGAAGCCGAGGAAACCCAGCGCATGCGCGAATGCACGCAGGCCGCCGCCTGGGTGGCCGCGCAGATCGCCAACGGCACGCCGCCCAAAGAGGTGCTGGTGATGGCCCGCAAGCGCGACCGCCTGGCCACCATGCAAGAGGCCCTGCGCGCCCTGCACCTGCCCTGCGTGCAGCCCGAAAAGTCGGACCTGTTCGACGCGCCCGAGGTGCAGGACATGGTGGCGCTGCTGGATGCGCTGGTCTCGCCCACGCACGACCTGTCGCTGGCCCGCGCGCTCAAGTCGCCGCTGTTTGGTTTGGGTGACGATTCCTTGGTGGCCCTGGCCGTGCTGCGCCGCCAGCCTGAGCATGCGGGCTGCAGTTGGTTTGATTTGCTATTGAAAAGTGAGCTGCTACCGCTTGATATGCAAGCGCTAGGGGCTGTTTTGATTCAATACCAGGGCTGGGTGCAGCGCCTGCCGCCGCATGATGCGCTGCACGCCATCTACGAGCACGCTGATGTACTGGCCCGCTTTGCCGCCGCCGCGCCCGCCACCCAGCGCCAGGCGGTGCAGGCCAATCTGCGCGCGCTGCTGGCCGCCGCGTTGCAGCACGACGGGGGCCGCTACCTCACGCCCTATGCGTTTGTGCGGGCCATGAAGAAGGGCGGCGTGCGCGCCCCCGGCCGGGCTGATGCGCAGGCCATCCGCCTGCTGACGGTGCACGGTGCCAAGGGGCTGGAGGCCGACTGCGTGCTGCTGCTGGACACCGACACCCGCCCGCAAAAGGCCGAAACCATGGGCGTGCTGGTGGACTGGCCCGGCGAGCAGCCCGCGCCCTCGGGCTTCATCTTTTTGGCCAGCGAATCCAACCCGCCCCCCAGTGCCGAGTCCACCCTGGCCGCCGAGCAGCAGGCCCGCAGCCGCGAGGAGCTGAACATGCTCTACGTGGCCATGACGCGCGCCAAGCACTGCCTGGCGCTGTCGTCGGTGCAGCCCGGCAACTCGGTCCCCGGCAGCTGGTGGAACCGGCTCGCTCCGCTGGTCACCGAGCTTGATCCGCAAGCCCAGGCCCCGGCGGCGCATGGCGCAGAAGTCTCTGCCCCTGCTGATGTACCGCAAACCTTCACCATCCCCAGCCTGCCCGCGCTGCCCGAGGCGCTGCAAACCGCCCGCGTGCATTCCGCCGCAGGGCTGGAGGGCGATGCACCCGTGGCCATGCCAGGCGATGCGGAATCGACACCGCTGTCGCGCCAAGGCGATGCCATGCACCAGCTGCTGGAGCAGGCCGGTGTGGCCGGTGCACCGCTGGCCGAATTGCGTGCCCACGGCTGGCCCGCCGCACGCCTGGCCCGCTTGGCGATTGACCACGACATCACCCCCGTCGCCGCCGAGCAGGCCGCCCGCATGGCGCAGGCCATTCTGGCGGGCGAGGGCGCCTGGGCGTGGGATGCGGCGCTGATCCAGACCGCCATCAACGAAGCCTCGCTGCACTACCAGGGCCAGAGCCTGCGCATCGACCGGCTGGTGCAGCGCCGCGCCGTGCAGGCTGGTGACCCCTTGGCGGGCTGGTGGGTGCTGGACTACAAAAGCGCCACGCAGCCCCAGCGCCAGCAGGCCTTGGTGGCGCAGTTGGAGCGCTACCGCGAAGCCGTTGGGGCTCTGATGCCGGGCGAGGCCGTGCACGCTGCCTTCCTGACCGGCGATGGGCGTTTGGTGATGGTGGGCGATACGCCGAATGTTGCAGGGGGATCGGTCGCCACGCCGTCTGCGGTGGGGCATACTTCGGCCCCCGCTGCGCCGGTCGCCCCGGTAAAACTCGCACGCGTCCGCACTGCGCCAGGGCCCGAGGATTCACCGCAAGGCTCCTTGTTCTGAGCCGTTTCTTCAACCCTCAGGCAGCGCAACGTTCCTCATTTCAGCAAGGCCCTTCCGTGTCCCACACCCTTTCTCCTTCCGATACACCCACCCTGTCTGCGGAGACCTTGCAGTGCGACGTGGTCGTCATCGGCGGCGGCCCGGCGGGCCTGATGGCTGCTGAGGTGCTGGCCAAGGCGGGTGTGGCCGTGCATGTGTTCGACGCCATGCCTTCGGTGGGCCGCAAGTTTCTGCTGGCGGGCAAGGGCGGGCTCAACCTCACGCACTCCGAACCGCACGAGCCCTTTGTGGGCCGCTATGCCGGGCGCGAGCAGCAGATCGAGCCGCTGGTCCGCGCCTTTGGCGGCCCCGAGCTGCGCGCTTGGGCTGAGGGGCTGGGGGTGGAGACCTTCGTGGGCACATCGGGCCGCGTGTTCCCCGCCGACATGAAGGCCGCGCCCCTGCTGCGCGCCTGGCTGCAGCGCCTGCGTGGGCAGGGGGTGTTGTTCCACATGCGCCACCGTTGGCTGGGCTGGACCGACGAGGGCGCGCTGCGTTTGGCCGCTCCGGCCGGCGAGGTGCGTGTAGCCACCAAGGCCGTGGTGCTCGCACTGGGCGGCGGCAGCTGGGCGCGCCTGGGGTCGGATGGTGCCTGGGTGACGCTGCTGGCCCAGCGCGGGGTGGCGGTGGCGCCGCTGCGCCCGTCCAACTGCGGTTTTGACGTGCTGCGCGTTGATGCCCCGTTGGGCGAAACGCGCCGCGCCTTTCTGCAAGAGCTGCTGGGCCGCACGCCCGCACCCACGGTGGGCTGGACGCCGCATTTTTCCGAGAAGTTTGTGGGCCAGCCTTTCAAGACCGTGGCGCTGAGCTTCACCGACAGCCAAGGCCGCAGCTTCAGCCGCCGGGGCGAGTTTGTGGTCACGGCCACGGGGGTGGAGGGCAGCTTGGTCTATGCCGCGTCGCACCTGCTGCGCGACGAGGTGCAAGCCCAAGGGCACGCAACGTTCCATCTGGACCTGTTGCCCGACCACAGCCCCGAGCGCGTGCTGGTGGAAGTGCGCCACCCGCGCGGATCGCGCTCGCTCTCCAGCCACCTCAAGAGCCGTTTGGGGCTGGATGGCATCAAGGCGGGCATCCTGTACGAGCACCTGGGCAAGGACGGCATGAACGACCCTGTGGCCCTGGCCCACGCGATCAAGGCCTTGCCCATCACCGTGGTGGCTGCGCGCCCGCTGGACGAGGCCATCAGCACGGCGGGTGGTGTGGCGTTTGAGGCGCTGGACGCGCACCTGATGACTACGGCGTTGCCGGGCGTGTTCTGCGCTGGCGAAATGCTGGACTGGGAGGCGCCTACCGGCGGCTATCTGCTCACCGCCAGCATGGCCAGTGGCCGCGTGGCGGGGGAGGGTGCGCTGCAGTGGCTGGGCCGCCCTGCAGGCAAGTGAAAAGAATCGAGGGGCTCTGCCTTTGTCGGCTTTTGGACAGACCAAGCTGACCTGCTGCGGAGCGGGAGCTTTGAAGGAGAGAGAGCTCTTGCGCGACCGCGCAAAAAAGAAGAAGTTGACGAGCCTTACCCCCGGCACTGACTCCACGGTTAGGGCTGCTTGGTTCCCCACCTGACCCGGTTGGCCGCTTCACCATGCGAGGAGGCCCGTCACCGCTGATTGTACGTCGGATGAAGGCCCTGATTTTTCAGTGGCTGTTTTGTTTGCCCTGGCGGTGCCAGGGGCGCCTGGCCCAACCCGTAGAATCGCCCGCATGTCCTACCTCGTGCTCGCCCGCAAGTACCGCCCTCGCAATTTCACCGAGATGGTGGGGCAGGAGCATGTGGTCCAGGCCCTGTCGAATGCGCTGACCCAGCAGCGCCTGCACCACGCCTACCTGTTCACTGGTACGCGCGGTGTGGGCAAGACCACGGTGTCCCGCATTTTGGCCAAGTCGCTCAACTGCCAGGGGCCGGATGGCAACGGTGGCATTACCGCCACGCCCTGCGGCGTATGCCAGGCTTGCACCGACATCGACAGCGGCCGCTTTGTGGACTACACCGAGCTGGACGCGGCCTCCAACCGGGGCGTGGACGAGGTGCAAAGCCTGCTGGAGCAGGCGGTTTACAAGCCGGTGCAGGGGCGCTTCAAGGTCTTCATGATCGACGAAGTGCACATGCTCACCAACACAGCGTTCAACGCCATGCTCAAGACGCTGGAAGAGCCGCCTGAATACCTCAAGTTCGTGCTCGCCACGACCGACCCGCAGAAGGTGCCGGTCACGGTGCTCAGTCGTTGTCTGCAATTCAACCTGCGCCCCATGGCGCCTGAAACCGTCCTCTCGCACCTCACGCAGGTGCTGGCGACCGAGAACGTGCCTGCCGAGCCCCAGGCGCTGCGCCTGCTCTCACGCGCTGCGCGGGGCTCCATGCGCGATGCACTGTCGCTGACCGACCAGGCCATCGCGTTTGGCAGCGGTCAGCTGCAAGAAGCCGGTGTGCGCCAGATGCTGGGCGCGGTGGACCGCTCCTACGTGTTCCGCTTGATTGATGCGCTGGCCCAGGGGGATGGCAAGACCGTGGTCGAAACCTCGGACGCGCTGCGCATGAACGGCCTGTCGGCCGCCTCCACGCTCGAAGAAATGAGTGCCGTGCTGCAGCGCATGGCTGTGTTCCAGGCCGTGCCGCAGATGGCCGGTGCGGTGGATGCCGACGACCCCGAGGCCGCCGAAACCGCGCGCCTGTCAACGCTGATGCCCGCCGACGAAACACAATTGCTCTACAGCCTGTGCCTGCACGGGCGCGGCGAGCTGGGCCTGGCGCCGGATGAGTACGCAGCGCTCACCATGGTGCTGCTGCGCCTGCTGGCCTTCAAGCCGGTCAGCGGTGCAGGTGGCCCTGGCGAATCGGCTGAAAAAAAAACTCTGACGCGGGCTGACGCACCCGTTTCAGGCTCTGTTTCATCAGGTGCAGCAGCTGCGTCAACGATGCCCGGGCGTTCGGCCGCACCGGCTGCGACTCCGCAAGCCTCGTCAGTACCAGCGCCCACAGTTCCGACGCCCGCTCCGGCGGTCGTTCCCGCGTCTGCTGCGGTGGCCCGCTCCGTCCCTGTTGCACCGGATGACCCAGCGGGTGAGTCCATCAACGATTCCGAGCCTCCCCCATGGCCGGGGTCTGATGAGCCCGATGCGGTGGCCACGGCGCCAGATTCCACCGCACCTGCACTGCCCGTGCGTACGCCCGAGAGGCTGGGGCAAATCCCCGGTGCAGCGCCATCCGTCAAATCACAAGGCGCTCCTGAATATGTAGCAATTCCGGTGCGCGAAGCGCCAGAGCCTGGCGAGCGGCTGCAGCCGCTTCCGCTGTCTGCACCCACCCCGGTCTCCGCCCGCTACACGCCCACCGAAGAGGGCGATGTCTGGCACACCACCGTGCAGCAGCTGATAGCAGCCGAAGCGATCACAGCGCTGGTGCGCGAGCTGGCGCTGCAGTCGCAGCTGGTGGCGCGCGATGGGGGGCACTGGCTGCTGCGGGTGGAGCGTGAGTCGCTCAACCAGCCCACGGCGCGCGAGCGCCTGCGCGCTGCGCTGGAGGCGGCCGGCCACGCCACGCAGATCAGCGTCGAGGTGGGTGTGGTCATCGACAGCCCCGCCCGCCGCAATGCCGCTGCCGCGGCCGAGCGCCAGCGCCGCGCCGAGGAAATCGTGCACAACGACCCCTTCGTGCAATCGCTGATGCGGGACTATGGCGCGAGAATCGTGCCGGGCAGCATCAAGCCTGCATGACCGACCCTGAAGCCCTCACAAGCTCTGTTACCCATTCACTAGACTAGAAACCGAAAAGGAAACCACACCATGTTCAACAAAGGACAACTCGCCGGCCTGATGAAGCAAGCCCAGGCCATGCAGGACAACCTGAAAAAGGCCCAGGACGAACTGGCCTTCATTGAAGTCGAAGGCGAATCGGGCGCGGGCCTGGTGAAGGTGGTCATGACCTGCAAGCACGACGTCAAGCGCATCACCATCGACCCCAGCCTGCTGGCCGAAGACAAGGACATGCTGGAAGACCTGGTGGCGGCTGCGTTCAATGCGGCGGTGCGTAAGGCCGAGGAGACTTCGGCAGAGAAGATGGGCAAGCTCACAGCGGGCATGCCAGGACTCCCCGGCGGCATGAAATTCCCTTTCTGAGGGGCTGGCTACCGAGCGGGCGATCTGCGTCGTTGGGCGGTGCTCGGAATCCTCACGTACAGGAAGTACGTTCCGGTTCCTGTGCTCCGGCCGCCTAGCAGCTCATCCCGCTCGCTACGCCCTTGAGGGCGGGGGGGGTGAAAGGCAAGTAGAAACTGGCCCGCGCCCTGACTACCTTTCGGGCGCAGCTTGTCGAAGCCTCGTTCCACATACCGCCAACTCCAATTCTCGGATTGCCTCTCACCCCATGTCCTCCACCAACTCCCTCGATGTTCTGATCCAGGCGCTGCGCCGGCTGCCGGGGGTGGGGGTGAAGTCTGCGCAGCGCATGGCGTTTCATCTGCTGCAGCATGACCGTGAAGGGGCGCTGGCGCTGGCGCGTGCTCTGGGGGAGGCGGTGGGCACCGTGCACCACTGCGCGCGTTGCCATACCTTCACCGAAGCCGAGGTGTGCAGCACCTGCCTGGACCCCGAGCGCGATGCCACGCGGCTGTGTGTGGTCGAGACGCCAGCGGACCAGTCGGCGCTGGAGCGCACGGGCGCCTTCAAGGGGTTGTACTTTGTGCTGATGGGGCGGCTCAGTCCGCTGGATGGGGTGGGGCCGAAGGAGATAGGCCTGCACAAGCTCATGGACCGCGCCACGGACGGCACCGTGCAGGAGGTGATCCTGGCGACCAATTTCAATGCCGAGGGCGAGGCGACTGCCCATGTGATCAGCGAGGCGCTCAAGAGCCGGGGGCTCCATGTCACGCGGCTTGCGCGCGGCGTGCCAGTGGGCAGCGAGCTGGAGTATGTGGACCTGGGCACGATTGCGCATGCGCTGGTGGATCGCCGGTGACCTGGATGTGCCTACCTGCCTGTGAGCCAGTCCGCTGGCTGGCAAAGGTCTGCAGCTAAAATACTCTCAATTTAATAGCTGCCAGTGCTTGTGTTTGCTGCGCTGGGGCCTCAAAAGCATCAAAAAATGAATACCACCCTGCACGTCGCACGGTTTACCGTGGCCTATTGGTGTGTGCTGTTTGCCGCACTGCTGCCGATTGCCTGCGCCTGGCTGGCCAAAAGCGGCAACTTGGGCAAGTCCCGCAAAGAGGGCGGTTTTGACAACCACGACCCGCGCGGCTGGCTCTCGCGGCAGTCCGACTGGCGTGGCCGCGCCAACGCAGCGCAGGCGAACAGCTTTGAAGCGCTGCCATTTTTCATCGGTGCGGTCATCATCGCCCACCTGCTGGGGGCAGGCCAGACGCTGCTGGACTTGCTGGCGCTGCTGTATGTGTTTCTGCGCATCTTCTACGTGATGATGTATGTGGCGGACATGCCAACGGCGCGCAGCGCGGTCTGGGCCGGTGGTTTTCTGGTCAATATCGCCATCCTGTTCATCGGTTACCGTTAGGCGCGCCGGGAGCGTTTTGCACCACCGGTGGTGCCCCGCAGTGGGCGCCTGCACAGGGCGGTACGTAGTAACCCGCAGGGATTCACCCTGATGCGGTTTTGCCTGCGCTGCGGCACGATTGTTGCAATGCAGCATTGTCTTTTTGCCTGATTCCATGTCCTTGCCTCCACTCACCCGCCGCGCCTTTGGCGCCGTTTCTGCCTTGTCGGCGGCTGCGGTGTGGGCGCCTGCCATCGGGGTGCGTGCGCAGACCGATGGCGCGGCGCTGGGGCGGGTGACCGTGGCGGTCGGCGGCCAGGGCGTTCTGTACCACCTGCCGCTGGCGCTGGCCGATGCGCTGGGGTACTTCCGCCTGGAAGGCCTGGACGTGGTGGTGCGGGACTACTCAGCGGGAGCGCTGGCCTGGCAGGCGGTGCAGGACGGTGCGGCCGATGTCTGTTCCGGTGCGTTCGAGCATGTGTTGCGTGCGCAGGCGCGCGGTCATGCCTACCGTGCGCTGGTGGTGCAGGGTCGGGCGCCACAACTGGCGCTTGGTGTGTCCCTGCGGTCGGTACCGGCGTACAAGGATCTGGGCGACCTCGCAGGGCGCAAGGTGGGCGTGTCGTCGGTGGGCTCCTCCACCCACTTGGCCGCCAGCCTGATGCTGATGCGCGCAGGTGTGCCCTTGCGGGAGGTTTCGTTTGTGGGTGTGGGCTCGGGCACCAATGCCATGAACGCGCTGCGTTCCGGCCAGGTGCAGGCGCTGTGCCATGCCGATCCCATCATGACCCTGCTGGAGCAAAAGGCGGACACCCGCATCGTGGGGGACCTGCGCTCGCTCAAGGCCGCGCAGGACATGTTCAGCGGCACGATGCCCGCCAGTTGCCTGTATGCGCCCCAGGCGTTCATCCAGAAGCAGCCTGCCCAGGCCCAGGCCCTGGTCAATGGCGTTGTGCATGCGCTCAAATGGCTGCAGACGGCAGCGCCAGCCGATCTGGTGAAAACGGTACCACCTGCCTATCTGATGGGCGACCGGGGGCTGTACCTGGCGGCGTTCAGCCGCGTGCGTGAGACTTACTCCACCAATGGCCTGATGCCGGACGAAGGCCCTGCCACCGCATTGCGGGTGCTGTCGCGGGTGTTGCCCGAACTGGCCGAGGCCAAGATCGAACTGGCCCGCACCTCCACCAGCGACTTCGTGCGCAAGGCACGCCAGAAGTACAGCGTCTGAAGAATCGCAATTGAGGCGCTGGGGCCTCTGGCATCGACTACAGTGTCAGCCGCCTGCATAGATACCCGCCACTGCACCGCGATCACTCCGCGCCACAGGCATTGCGCAGGCCACGCATGCAGCGCTTGTGCTGTGCCATTCCCGAGCCATTTTTCAAGGACCCATCACCATGTCGCTGAGCCTCAGCATCGGCCCGCTCGTTTCCCTCATCGCAGGCATTCTTATCTTGGTCATGCCGCGCCTGCTCAGCACCATCGTGGCGCTCTACCTCATCATCATGGGCATTTTGGGGTTGTTGGGCATGCACACGCTCCGTTTCTGAGCACGGCCCCAGCCACGCCCAGCCCAGCGATGTCGTGCCAGCCTTCGCGGTCGGCAGGAGCGCGGGTCAGCGGCGCTTGACTTTGGAGGGCGTGCCTCCGCGTCGCGAGGGCGCGGGTGCCTGGCGTTTGGCCGCTGTGGCGACCGAGGCGCGGGCGCTGCTGCCGCTGCGCGCTTGGCCCTGGCGCACCGGCAGGTACACCACAACTTGCTGGCCTACCTTGAATGCGGCGTTCGCCCGCACGTCGTTCCAGTCGGCCACGCTGGCGGCTGCCAGCTTGTAGCGCCGCGCGATGCTGGCCACCGTGTCGCCCTTGCCAGCGCGCACCGTGGTGCGGCGGGTGACGATCTCGGGGGTGAGGCTCAGCTGGCCGTTGTCGGCCAAGTGGGACGACACGTCTTGCCGTGTGGTTGTGGAGCGCGGCACCATCAGGGCCGAGCCCGCCTTGATCAGCATGCGCGGCGGGATGTTGTTCATGCTGCGCAAGTCGGCTTCGCTCATGCCCGCACGCTGGGCCGCTTCGGCCACGCTCATGGTGGTGGGCACGGACCACACGGTCCAGCTGGCGTACTGGCCTTCGCGCTTGGCTTCGAGATTGCGCTGGAACACCTTGGCGTTGTCCCACGGCAGCAAGATTTGTGGTGTGCCTGCCGCCAGGATCACAGGCCGCTTGAACGACGGGTTGAGCGCGCGGAAGTCTTCCTCCCGGATACCTGCCAGCGATGCCACCAGCGACACGTCGATGTCGTGCGTGATGTCCACGGTCTGGAAGTAGGGGTGGTTTTCGATCAGCGGCAACTCGGTGTTGAACGCCTCGGGGTTGGCCACGATGTTCTTCACTGCCTGCAGCTTGGGCACATACATGCGGGTCTCTGCCGGCATGTTCAGGTCGGTATAGCTGGTGCCCAGCCCCAGCTTCTGGTTGCGGGCAATGGCGCGGCCCACGCTGCCTTCGCCCCAGTTGTAGGCAGCCAGGGCCAGGTGCCAGTCGCCAAACATGCCGTAGAGCTTTTGCAGGTAGTCCAGCGCTGCGCGGGTGGACGCCAGCACGTCGCGGCGGTCGTCGCGGAAGGCGTTCTGCTTGAGGTCGAAATAGTTGCCCGTGGCAGGCATGAACTGCCACATGCCTGCGGCCTTGGCGCTCGATACGGCCTGGGGATTGAACGCGCTTTCGATGTACGGCAGCAGTGCCAGCTCGGTGGGCATGCCCCGGCGTTCCAGCTCTTCAACGATGTGGAACAGGTATTTGCTGGACCGCTCCGTCATGCGCTGCATGTAGTCAGGACGGGTGGCATACCACTGCTCGCGGTCCTGCACCAGCTCGTGCTGCAGGTCGGGCATGGCAAAGCCGCGCCGGATGCGGTCCCACAGGTCGGCCGGGGCCGACAGCGACGCCACCTCGCCACTCGCGGCTTGCGCGGCGGTGATGGGTTTGAGCGGGCCGTTGGGGATGACAGGAGTGTGGGGGGCGGCAGGGGCTTTGGTGCTGGTGGTGCTGCCGCCAGCAGCGGCCTGGTCGGGCACTGAACCCGTGGTGGCGCAACCTGTCAGCCACAAAAGGCCAGCCAGGCAGGCAATGTGCAAAATTTTCATCGGAACTCGTTTTTCCATTGACGCAGCGCGGCCAGCACCGCTACAGCGTCGTCAAGGGGCACCTGCGCGTCGTAGCCCTGGGCGGCTTGTGCCACCTGGCCCTGCCGCACGCGCAGAAAGGGGTTGATGTCTCGCTCCAGTGCCATCTGCGAGGGCAGGGTGGGCTGGTTCTGGGCCCGCAAGGCCTCGCATTGGCTGCTGTAGTGGAGCAGGGCGGCGTTGCCAGGTTCCACGGCACGTGCAAACTTCAGGTTCGACAGGGTGTACTCGTGGGTGCAGCACACCCGGGTGTTGCCGGGCAGCGCAGCCAGCCGGTCCAGCGAGTCCAGCATCTGCGCAGGCGTGCCTTCAAACAGTCGCCCGCAGCCGCCCGAGAACAGCGTATCTCCGCAGAACAGCAGGGGCGCGCCGTCCATGTCGGCGCAGTAGTAGGCGATGTGGCCGGCCGTATGCCCCGGCACATCGATGACCTGGAACTGCAGCCCCAGCGCGTCAACGGTGTCGCCCTGCGCCAGCCGCACCAGCGGCTCGGGCATGCGCTCCCGTGCAGGGCCATACACCTGTGCGCCAGTGGCGGCGCGCAGGGCATCGACTCCACCGACATGATCGGCATGGTGGTGCGTGACTAGAATGGCCTGCAATGTCAGGCCCCAGCGGTGCAAGGCCTGCTCCACCGGCGCGGCTTCTCCCGGGTCCACCACGATGGCCTGGCGGCCGTCGTGCAGCATCCAGATGTAGTTGTCGGTAAAGGCGGGCAGCGGTAGCAAGTTCATGAGCGATCAAATTATAGGTTTGCACCACTGGTTCGACTCCCCCCCCGGCCGCTACCTGCTCGCTTGGGAACAGGCGCGCTTTGACGAGGCGGTGGCCAACATTTTTGGCTACCACAGCCTGCAGCTCGGTATGCCGCTGCTGGACGGCCTGCGTGCCAACCGCATGCCCCACCAATGGCTGGCCATGGGCCAGGAGGCGGTGGAAGGTTCCATCGCCTTTGTGGAGATTGGAGGGGACGATGGCTCGCTGCAGCGTCGCGCGGTGGACCTGCTCACCGAGCCCGTGGCATTGCCTTTCCCGGCTGCCAGTCTGGACTTGCTGGTGCTGCCTCACACGCTGGAGTTGAGCATCGACCCCCATGCCGCGCTGCGTGAAGTGGAACGGGTGCTGGTGCCCGAGGGGCGCGTGGTCATCAGCGGCCTGAACCCCACCAGCCTGTGGGGCCTGCGGCAGCGGCGTGCGCGGCTGTACCAGCGCCTGGGGCGGGGCAACCTGTATCTGCCCGACGTGGGCGAGTTCATTGGTTACCGCCGGCTGCGCGATTGGCTGCGGCTTTTGAACTTCGAAGTCGAATCGGCCCGTTTTGGCTGTTATCGTCCAGCGGTGCGCACTGCGCACTGGCTGGAGCGTTTTGGCTGGATGGACCCTCTGGGTGAAAGGTGGTGGCCCATCCTGGGTGCCGCGTATTTCCTGGTGGCCGTCAAACGGGTGCATGGCATGCGTTTGCTGGAGCCCGCCTGGCGCACCCACCGCCAGCGTGCGGCGGGCACCGTGCCCATCGCCAACCGGGCGTCACAACACGGGGTGAGTTCCTCGCGGACCGCCCCGCCGGCAGCCCGGCGCAAGTCTTGAGCCCATTCGTATCCGGTTGCCCGGCAGATCCATCCCCGGTGCTGCAACCATCCATCACATTGTCAGGAACAGAGTTTGAACCAGGTAGAGATTTACACCGATGGCGCCTGCAAGGGCAACCCCGGCCCCGGCGGATGGGGCGTGTTGCTGCGCTCCGGCGCTACTGAAAAAGAGCTGTTCGGTGGCGAACTGGGCACCACCAACAACCGCATGGAGCTGATGGCGGTGATTGAAGCGCTCTCGGCCCTGAAGCGCCCCTGTGCCGTGACGCTGTACCTGGACAGCGAGTACGTGCGCAAGGGCATCACCGAGTGGATCCATGGCTGGAAGGCCAAGGGCTGGCGCACCGCCTCCAAGCAGCCTGTCAAGAACGTGGAGCTGTGGCAGCGGCTGGATGCGCTGGTCAGCACCGGCGGTCACCGCATAGAGTGGCGCTGGGTGAAGGGGCACTCGGGCGACCCGGGGAACGAGCGCGCCGACGCGTTGGCCAACCGGGGCGTGGACCAGGCCCTGGGCCGCAGGTAGCCCAACGCTGATGCAGCATGCAGTACAAGCCTCTTCGGAGGCTTTTTTCATGCCCGTGCCGGAGACTGCCGGTACCGGTAGCGGCCAATGCTCTGGGATATTGCGGCGGGTGGCAGCGGCTGCATACACCCACTGTTACATTGTGTGACTGTGCTCCCACCTCAACGGATTGACTGACCCATGGCGTCCAAGAACAAGTACCTCGTTTTCGCTGTCATTGGCATCGCGGCTGCATCGGGTGCTGCCTGGTGGTTGCAGAAACCTGCCCAGCCACCGCAGCGTGTCGAGGCCGGGGCGAGCGGGACGGGTACACCTGCTGGCGGTGGTGCCGCTGCGGGGGCCGGCCGCCCCGTGGCCGTGGAGGCCGTGACCGTGCGGAAGATGGCGCTGCGCGACGATGCCGAAGCCGTGGGCAGCCTGAAGTCACGTCAGAGCGTCATGCTGCGCCCCGAGGTGGGGGGGCGCATCACCCAGCTGAACTTTCACGATGGCCAGCGCGTGCGGCGTGGGCAGGTGCTGGTCCAGCTGGACGATCAGTTGCCCCGTGCGCAGATTCAGCAAAGCCAGGCCGAGTTGTCGATTGCGCAGGCCAACCACAAGCGCAACCAGGAGCTGGTGGCCCAGGGTTTTATCAGCCAACGCTCTGTGGATGAGAGTGCTGCCAACCTGGAAGTGGCCCAGGCCAAGCTGGCGCTGGCCAAGGCCACCGCCCAGCGCCTCAAGATCGTGGCCCCGTTCGATGGCATTGCGGGCATTCGGGGCGTCAACGTGGGCGACTACCTCAAGGACGGGGCCGACATCGTCAACATTGAAGACCTCGATGCGGTATACGTGGACTTCCGTCTGCCCGAGCGGCTGCAGAGCAAGGTGCGCCCGGGCCAGACCGCACAGGTCACGTTTGATGCACTGCCGGGCGTGGGCTACGCCGCCCTGGTGCAGGCCATCAGCCCGCAGATCGATGCGGATGGGCGGGCCATTGCGGTGCGCGGCTGCATCGACAACCGCCGACTGCAATTGCGCCCCGGCATGTTCGCGCGGGTGACGACCGTGTTCTCCGAACGCAGCGATGCGCGCGTGGTGCCCGAAGAAGCCATCGTGCCCGACGGCTCCAGCCCCTATGTGCTCAAGGTGGTGGAGGGCAAGGAGCCCGGCAGCAAGGTGACGCGCCGCACCCCGGTGCAGCTGGGCGTGCGCTCGCCCGGATGGGTGGAGATTCTGGACGGCCTGAGCGCTGGTGACCTGGTGGTCACGGCGGGCCAGCAGCGCATCCGCAAGGACGGCACCGAGGTGCGCGTGGTGGAACTGGGCAAGCAGGGCAACGGTGGCGCGGCGGCCGCAGCCGCGCGCCCGGCGTCGGGCGCTTCAGGGGCTGCGGGTGGGGTGGGACCAAAGGCTGCAGCAGTGGCCGATGCGCCTGCGCCGAGCACCTCTGCGGCGCCGGCATCTTCATCTCCCGTTACAGCCCCCTCGGTGCCGAGCGCGATGGCGGTTCGCAGTGAGGCCCAACCCCTGCCAGGTGCCAACCCTTGTCAGCCGACTGGAAGCTCGACCCGATCAATAGCCCCGGGCCACCGTGCGCCTGTCTGACGGGCTGCCTGTCGTCACCCTCTGATGCCTACGGACTGCCATGCAACTCGCTGAAATATCGATCCGCCGGCCGGTGTTTGCCACCGTGCTGTCGCTGCTGGTGCTGCTGATTGGTGCGGTGAGCTTCACGCGCCTGTCGGTGCGCGAATACCCCAAGATCGACGAACCCGTGGTCACCGTCAGCGTGCGTTACGCGGGCGCGTCGGCCGAGGTGATCGAATCGCAGGTCACCAAGCCGCTCGAAGACTCCATCGCCGGTATCGACGCCGTGGATGTGATCACCTCCATCAGCCGGGCCGAGCAAAGCCAGATCAGCGTGCGCTTTCGGCTGGAGAAGGATGCCGACAACGCGGCAGCCGAAGTGCGCGACCGCACGGCCCGTGTGCGCAACCGCCTGCCACTCGCGGTGGACGAGCCCGTGATTGCCAAGGTCGAGGCCGACGCCTCGCCCGTGATGTGGCTGGCCTTTAGCAGCGACACGCGCACCCCGCTGGAGGTCAACGACCTCATCAACCGCATCGTCAAGCCCCGCCTGCAGACCGTGACCGGTGTGGCTGACGTGCCGATTTACGGCGAGCGCAAATACGCCATGCGGGTGTGGCTGGACCCCGAACGCATGGCCGGTTATCGCCTGACCACGCAGGACGTGGAAGACGCCATCCGCCGCAACAACCTGGAGCTGCCCGCGGGCCGCATCGAGTCGCAACAGCGCGAGTTCAGCGTGACCTCGCAGACCGACCTCAAAACTCCGGCCCAGTTTTCCGACATCGTGATCCGCACGGTCAACGGGTTTTCAGTGCGCGTGCGTGATGTGGCCCGGGTTGAAGAAGGCCCTGCCAGCGACCGCAGCCGCGTGCGGCTCAATGGCCGCGATGCGATCTCGGTGGGTGTGATCCGCCAGGCCACGGCCAACCCGCTGGAGCTGTCCAAAGGCGTGCGCGCCATGATCCCCCTGCTCAAGGCCGACCTGCCGCCAGACATCGGCATCGACATTGCCAACGACAACTCGCTGTTCATCGACCGCTCCATCAAGAGCGTGTACTCCACCATCATCGAGGCCGTGGTGCTGGTCGCCCTGGTGATCTTTGTGTTCTTGCGCACGTTCCGTGCGTCCATCATTCCCATCATCACCATCCCGGTCAGCCTGGTGGGCAGTTTTGCGCTGATGTCGCTGGCCGGCTTTTCGATCAACACGCTCACGCTGCTGGCGCTGGTGCTGGCCATTGGCCTGGTGGTGGACGACGCCATCGTGATGCTGGAGAACATCTACCGCCACATCGAAGAGGGGCTCGACCCGTTTTCTGCAGCCATCAAGGGCGCACGCGAAATCGGCTTTGCCATCGTTGCCATGACGCTCACGCTGGTGGCGGTGTATGCGCCACTCGCATTCACACCCGGCCGCACGGGGCGCTTGTTCGTGGAGTTTGCGCTGGCGCTGGCCGGGGCCGTGGTGGTGTCGGGCTTTGTGGCGTTGACGCTCTCGCCCATGATGTGTTCGCTGCTGCTCAAGCACAACCCGAATCCCAATTGGTTTGACCGCTCCATGGAGCGTTGGCTCACCGCACTCTCGGATGCCTATGGCCGCCTGCTGCGCTGGATCGTCACGGCCCGCTGGGGTGGTGCGGGCGCGGGGCGCAGTGGCGTGCGGGGTGCGCTGTTCCAGGCCCGCTGGATCGTGCTGGGCGTTATGGCCCTGAGCGGCGCGGCGCTGGTGCTGGTGTTCCCCAGCATGCGGCAGGAGCTGTCGCCGCTGGAAGACCGGGGCACCATTTTGGCCAGTGTGACCGCGCCCGACGGTGCCACGCTGGACTACACCAACCGCTATGCACTGGAGCTGGAAAAGATCGGCAACACCTACCCCGAATTCGACCGCGTGTTCGCCAACATCGGCAACCCCACGGTGGCGCAAGGCAGCGTGATCTACCGTACCGTCGACTGGGAAAAGCGCGACCGCACCACGCTGGCCCTGGCCAAGGAGCTGCAGCCCAAGGTGGCGGGCCTGCCCGGCGTGAATGCCTTCCTGATCACGCCGCCATCGTTGGGCCAGGGCTTTCGCTCGCGGCCACTCACCTACGTGATCCAGACCTCGGACAGCTACGAAAACCTGAGTAAGGTGGTGGCTGCCTTCATGGCCGAGATTGCGCAGAACCCCGGCATCGTGTCCCCTGACGTGGACCTGCGCCTGAACAAGCCAGAGCTGCGCATCGAGGTCAACCGTGAACGCGCCGCCGACCTGGGCGTGAGCGTGGAAGTGGTGGCCAAGGCCATCGAGACTATGCTGGGCGGCCGCACCGTCACACGTTACAAGCGCGATGCCGAGCAGTACGACGTGATCGTGCAGACCGAGGCGCGGGGCCGCACCACGCCCGAGAACATCGACACCATCTATGTGCGCGGCCGCAACGACGCGATGATCCCGCTGACCAGCCTGGTCAACGTGCGCGAAAGCGTGAGCCCGCGCGAGCTGAACCACTTTGGTCAGCGCCGCTCGGCCACCATCACGGCCAACCTGTCGTCCGACTACTCGCTGGGCCAGGCCATCACCTTCATGAACGAGACGGCGGCCAAGGTGCTCAAGCCCGGCTACACCACCGACCTGAACGACACCTCGCGGGAGTTCAAGAACTCGCAAGGCGCGCTGGGCGTGGTGTTTGTGCTGGCGCTGGTGTTCATCTTCCTGGTGCTTGCCGCACAGTTCGAAAGCTTCATCGACCCGCTGGTCATCATGGTGTCGGTGCCGCTGTCGATGATCGGTGCGCTGCTGGCGCTCAAGTGGAGCGGCGGCTCGCTCAACGTCTATTCGCAGATCGGGCTGATCACGCTGGTGGGCCTGATCACCAAACACGGCATCCTGATCGTGGAGTTCACCAACCAGCTGCGCGAAGAGGGCATGGAGATGGTGGACGCGCTGGTCAAGGCCTCGGCCCAGCGCCTGCGCCCCATCCTGATGACCACGGGTGCCATGGTGCTCGGAGCCATCCCCCTGGCACTGGCCACGGGTGCTGGCGCCGAAACGCGCACACAGATCGGCTGGGTGATTGTGGGTGGCATGTCGCTGGGCACGCTGCTCACCATTTTTGTGGTGCCCACCATGTACACGTTGTTCGCCCGCAAGGCGGTGCCGGGGGCCAACACTGCGGTGGCGGTGGACGCGCCGGCACACCCGCTGCACCCGCACGACTATGTGGCCAAGTAACTTTCAATAGGGGGCGGGCTGACAAGCCGTGCGGCTAAAGCCATCAAAGCAATACAACACAAGAAAGGGGCCCGTGGGGCCCTTTCTGCTTTTCAGTGCATGCGTGAACGATGTGTGGGTCGAGCTGGCGGCGCGGGGGGGTCAGGCCAGCACCGACCGCACCGCGTCCTGCAGTTCTTGCCCGCCTTGTGGGCGCACCAGGCGGGCCACTTCCTGGCCGTCTTTCAGAAACACCAGCGTGGGCCAGAGCTTCACACCGAACGTGCGGCCCAGGCGCTGGCCAGGGCCGTCTTCCACCTTGACGTGGGCAATGTCCGCGCGGTCCTTTAGGGCGGCTTCGATCAGCGGCTGGGCGCGCTGGCAGTGGCCGCACCAGGGCGTGCCGAACTCGACCACCGTGGCGCCGGGCAGGCGGTCCACATCGTCTCGGGATGGGGGTTGTGCAAGGTGTTGCGCGGAGTAGGGCATGGCGTGATTCGTGGTCTGTGAACAGAGCGAGAGGCAGGTTTCAGGTTACCTTGGTGGCCGGTGCCATGCACCGGCTGGCGGCGCATTGCCGTGTCAGATCACGCCCTCAAACACCATCACGTCCACCGCATCGCCCACCGCCACATTGCCTTGCCCGTGGTGCAGCACGATGAGCCCGTTGGCCTGCACCATGGAGCTGAGCACGCCCGAGCCCTGGTTGCCGGTGGTGCGCACCTGCAGCGTGCCGTCGGCGGCGGTGGTGACCAGGCCGCGCTGGTATTCGGTGCGGCCGGGTTTCTTGCGCATGGGCTCGGTGCTGATGGCGCGCAGCAGCGGGGGCGCCCCGCGGGTGCACCCCATCATGCGCAGCAGGGCGGGGCGCACAAAGGCCAGAAAGGTCACCATCACCGCCACCGGGTTGCCGGGCAGCCCGAACAGCACGGCGCCACCGGTCGGTGTGTTGATATCATTTTGATAGCTGTCAGCGCTTGATGCACTGGCGCCTGAGGGCGAAATGGCTTGATTTTCTGCGTTGTTGATGCGCCCCACGGCCATGGGGCGGCCCGGGCGCATGGCGATGCGCCAGAAGGCCACGTCGCCCAGCTTTTTCATCATGGTGCGGGTGTGGTCGGCCTCGCCCACGCTCACGCCGCCGCTGGTGATGATGGCGTCGGCCTGCTGCGCCGCCTGGCGGAAGGCGGCTTCGAGCAGCGCGGGCTCGTCGCGCACCACGCCCAGGTCGATCACCTCTACCCCCATGCGCGTGAGCAGGCCGAACACGGTGTAGCGGTTGCTGTCGTACACGGCGCCTTCTCGGGGGGCCTCGCCCAGGCTCAGGATCTCGTCGCCGGTGGAGAAGTACGCCACGCGCAGGCGGCGGACCACCGTGACGGTGGGCAGGCCGAGGCTGGCCACCAGGCCCAGGGCGGCAGGCGTCAGCAGCTCGCCACGGGCCAGGGCCACGCGGCCTTCCATGATGTCCTCGCCCTTGAAGCGGCGGTTGTCTCCGGCGCGCAGCACATCGGCGGCGATGGTGATGTGGCCGTCGGCAGTGGCGGTGGTGAACTCTTGCGGCACCACGGTGTCCAGCCCGGCGGGCATGATGGCGCCGGTCATGATCTTCACGCATTCGCCCGCAGCCACCGTGCCCGCCCAGGCCTTGCCCGCCAGGGCGGTGCCCACCACGCGCAACGTGAGCGGCTGCCCGGCCACCAGTTGCGCACCCGCAAAGGCGTAGCCGTCCATGGCCGAGTTGTCGTGGGGCGGCACGCTGACGGGCGAGATCACATCCTGCGCTAACACGCGGCCCAGCGCGCTGAACAGCGGCAGCACTTCGGTGGCGGTGACGGGCTCGACCAGCCGGTCCAGAAACTGGTTCACATCGGCAGCGCTCAGGGCCTGCGGGTCGTAGCCTTGCAGCTCGGCGGCTATCTGGGCAATGGTTTTCATGGGTGGGATTGGCTTGAATTCAGTGGGAGAGCAGCCGCAGCATGTGCAGCTTGTCGTAGCCCACGCCATCCACCACGATGGCGTGGGGCAGCAGGCCCCAGGCGCGGAACCCGGCCTGCTCGTACAGGCGCACCACGTGCTGGTTGGACGCGGTGACGGTGAGCACCAGCTGGGTCAGCCCTGGCACCCGGCTGGCGGCTTGTACGCAGGCCTCCACCAGCTGCCGGCCAATGCCCCGGCGCTGCGCAGCGGGCGACACCATCATGCCGACCACCACCGCGCAGTGGCGCTGCTTGGCGCGCTGCTCGCGCTCGCAGCCCAGGCAGCCGAGCAACTGGCCCGCCGTGTCAAAGGCGCCCAGAAAGAACTGGCCGGACTCCAGCGCGCCGAAACGCGCCACGTACTCGCTGGCATCGCGGCCTACCGAGGATTCGTAGTCCGAGGTGAACGCATCTGGCGCCGTGCGCAGGGCCTCGTCGCGCAGGGCCTTGTAGGCCACAGCATCGGCGGCGACCAGGGGTCGGATGTGTATCGCGTCAGCATCCGCTGGTTCCACTGGGTCCACTGCGTCCACGGGAGGGCGATGGTTCATGGGATCGGTGGGCTGCTCAGGCCTGGGGCGCGCTGCTGTTTTCGAGCGCGTGCAGCTCGGCCAGCGTGTTGGCGTTGAAGAAGGCCTGCGGGTCGTCGCCCGGCTGGTCGAACGGCACGATGGCGCAGCGGTGCTGGCCCGTCCACGCGTCGATCTTGCGGCCACCGGCCTGGGTGAAGGCGACCAGGCTTTCCAGCAGGTCCACGCGCAGCAGGCAGAACACCGGCTGCGGGCGCACGGTGATGTGGCCCTTGCCGTCGTCTTCGGGCGCTGCGGCCATGGCAATGTCGGCACCCTCGGCGTCTGCCGCAGCCGCCAGGCGCTGGGCCAGGTCCAGCGGAAACAGCGGCGTGTCGCAGGGCACCGTCAGCAGCCAGGGCGTTTCGCAGCGCTCCAGCCCGGTCAGAAAGCCCGCCAGGGGCCCTGCGTAGTCGCTCAGCACGTCAGGCCACACCGGCGTGCCAAACGCTTCGTAGGCCGCCAGATTGCGGTTGGCGTTGACCATCACGTTGCCCGTCTGCATCTGCAGCCGCATCAGCGTGTGCAGGGCCAATGGCAGCCCGCGAAAGTTCTGCAGGCCTTTGTCCACCCCGCCCATGCGGGAGCCTCGGCCCCCTGCGAGGACCAGGCCGGTGATGTCTTGCTGATTGATCAATTGAATTCCTGTGGGCAATGGGTCGTTTGCTAGATAGCCGGCGCTGTCCATAAGCACAACGCTTTTCTACAGAGCTGCTAGCCCCCGATGTAGCTCATCTCAACGCGGCGTGCGCCCTGGCCGGTGTCAGCGGGCAGGCTGCTGCGCAACTCGGAGTAGCGGTCGTTGCGCTGCTGCCAGATGGGGGCGATGGCCGAGGCAATCTCTGCATCGCTCGCGCCCCCGCGCAGCAGGCTGCGCAGGTCGTAGCCCTGGCTGGCAAACAGGCACAGGTAGAGCTTGCCTTCGGTGGACAGGCGTGCGCGGTTGCAGTCGTGGCAGAAGGCCTGGGTCACGCTGCTGATCACGCCGACCTCGCCCAGTGCGGGGTCGTGCCGGCCCTGGGCATCAGCATAGCCCCAGCGCTCGGCGGTTTCTCCGGGGCTGCTCGGGTCCAGCTGCACCAGCGGCAGTTCGGCGCGCAGGCGTTCGATGAGTTCGGCCGATGGCAGCACCTCGTCCATGCGCCAGCCGTTGGTGGCGCCCACGTCCATGTATTCGATGAAGCGCAGCGTGGTGCCGGTTCCGCGAAAGTGCCGCGCCATGGGCAATATCTCGTGGTCGTTGGTGCCGCGCTTGACCACCATGTTGACCTTGATGTGCGACAGGCCAGCCGCATGCGCGGCCTCGATGCCGGCCAGCACATCGGCCACCGGAAAGTCCACATCGTTCATGCGGCGAAAGATGGTGTCGTCCAGGCCGTCCAGGCTCACCGTCACGCGGTTCAGGCCCGCGTCCTTCAGGGCCTGGGCCTTGCGCGCGAGCAGCGATCCGTTGGTGGTGAGGGTGAGGTCGGGCGCCACGCCGTCCACGGTGCGCAGCTGGGCCAGTTGCGCCACCAGGTCTTCGAGGTTCTTGCGCAGCAGGGGTTCGCCGCCCGTCAGGCGGATCTTGCGCACGCCATGCGCCAGAAAGAGCCGCGCCAGCCGAGTGATCTCCTCAAAGCTCAGCAAAGCCCCGTGCGGCAGGTAGGGGTAGTCCTTGTCGAACACTTCCTTGGGCATGCAGTAGTTGCAGCGGAAGTTGCAGCGGTCCGTCACGCTGATGCGCAGGTCGCGCAGCGGGCGGCCCCGGGCATCGGTGAGCAGCCCTGTGGGGCTGACCAGCTGCGCTGGCACTTTGGCCGCCAGCGAGGCCAGGCGCTCATCGACTAGCGGAATCACGCGTTCAGACATGGGTGGGCTCGTTCAGCAGGACGGGAGGGCACATGCCCCGCATTTTCTCACTCCAGCCAGCGCACGTTCTGCAGGATCTCGTCAAAGAAGCTGCGCAGCGTCAAGGTGTTCATGCTGAACGGGTCGAAATCGGGGGTGCTGGAGTATTTGAGGAACAGCTGCCGGTTGGCGTCCAACGAGCCCAGAAGCCCCATGGACCAGCTGGTAAACCGGCGGTGCGGGATCTCGCCAAAATCCAGCACGGCCGTGTCCTTGTGGCGCGTGTCCTTGAGCAGGCGGTGGTACAGCGCGTTGACCGCAGCACGGTCGCCTTCGAGCTGCTGCAGGAAGATGCCGTTGTTCAGGCACAGCGCACCAGTGATGCCCGCGCGGGCATTGTTGCGCTGCGACGCGCCCAAGATGTCCTTGATGTCCGCAGGGCCGAGCACGCGGGAGGTGCGGCTGGCATAGGTCAGTTGTATCAACATGTTTGTCTCCTGAGCGGCGCAGTGTGTCAGGTTTGACGGGTGCCTGTAGGCCCTGCTGCGAATGACCTTGAAGGCGGATTTGTTGCTGCAGCGCAAACGATTGCGGCGGATGGCGGGGCGCTTTGATCTGGCGCAGGGCATGGAAATGCTGCGTCGCAACAATGCAGGCATCCGATTTCAAAGGGTTCCCATGCCAGTTCGCGAGGTATTGAACAGGTTCTCCGCCGACGCCATGCCCTGCCAGCGCCGCGTGGCGGTTCAGTGGGTGGCGGCAGGCATCCTGCTGCCCACCTGGGCGGGTGGGGCCGGTGGGGCCCAGGCACAGATGGGGTTGTCCGGCGCCATCAACTATGCGGGCTGGTTCCGTGCGTTGTCGCAACGCATGGCCAAGGCCTATTGCCAGCAGTACCTGCAGGTGCTGCCCGGCGCAGCGGTGGACGTGATGGGGCTGGCACGCAAGATGGCGCAGTCGGGCAGCAACGAGCTGGCCCGGGGCATGCAGACCGGGCGCTGGCCCGCCGATGTGGGGCGCCAGCTGGAAGACGTGCAAAAGCAGTTTGCGCTGCTCAACAAGCTGACTGCAGCGCCGGCCACCCAGACCGCCCTGGTCGTTGCGGCCTCCGAGCAGGCTGACCGCACGCTGCTGGTGGCCCAGGCTGTGACCGAGTCCATCGAGAAGATGGCGCAGGCGCCCAGCGCCCGCCTGGTCAACCTGGCGGGCCGCCAGCGCATGCTGTCGCAGCGCCTGGCCAAAAACTATTTCTTGAGTGCGGCCAAGGTGGAGTCGAAGGTGGTGCACGCGCAGCTGGCGGCCGATGCGGCCGACTTCCGGCAGGCGCTGCAGACGCTCAAGTCGGCACCCGTGTCCACGCCCGCCATCCGCAGCGAGGTGGAGCTGGCCGACTCGCAATGGCTGTTCTTCGACGCGGCCCTGCGCCGACCGGCCGATGACGCCGGGCTCAATGCGGTGGCAACGACCAGCGAGCGCCTGCTGGGTGTGATGGACAAGCTCACCGGCCTGTACGAGGCCGCCCTGCGCGAGGTGCTGGGCTGATCGGCTGCTCGCGGTTCGGCCCATCGGGTCACTGGCCGCTGCAGGCAGCGGGCTGCGTGAAGTCCGCCAAGCGGCAATCGCGCCCCACCAGCACCAGCCGCGTGTCCAGCGCGTCAAAAAATCCTGGCGGTGGGGGCATTTGCAATTGCTGCACACGCTTGTTGGCATCGATGCGCACGGCGGCCAGCTCATAGTCGCGTGCCAGGGCCATCCACAGCCCGTGCGCGCCGGCAGACTGGCGTGCGCCGGTCATGAGGCAGCGGCCCGAGTCCAGCCACCAGCGGTAGATGGCTGTGGCAATGCCCATGCGACGGTAGCCGTGCGCCACCTTGGTGTGGGGTGCGCGCAGGTGGCGGTCGGTGCGGCGGTCCACCTCCACCAGCCGGTTGAACACGGTGTAAGCCACGATGCGGTTGCGCAGTGGATCGATCGCGTACACAAAATATTCGCCATCGGCCTCGCGCAGGCGAAACACCAGCCCGTGCAGGTGCAGGGTCAGCGGTTGCATCGCATCGCGTGTGCGATGGTTGGTGCGGATGCGGTCGTACAGCGCATCGAACTCGCGCTGGATGTCGCGGCCCGACAGGTCCACGTCGATGCGCAGCTCGGTCAGCCACTGGGCCCAGCGGCCCCGCAGGCCTGGGCTGGACTGCGCTTTGGTGGCCGTGGCATGGCCTGGCAGGTGCAGGCAGAAGGTGTTGGCCGTCATGGCGTGCTCCCCGGGCCGCCTGCCCAGCAGCCGCTCAGCAGGCGCGCGGGGTGTTCGCGGGCGCTGACCTGGGCGCTGTGGGGCCAGTCGGGCAAGGGCACATCCAGGCCCGCATACACGCCATAGGCTTCGCCCGCGGCAATCGTGTCGCCCGCCCACAGGCTCTCTCCCGCGCGGATGGTGCCACCGGCGTGGATATGCCCACCGGCCCGCACCCCCCAGCCCACCTGCAGGTGGCCCTTGCAGTCCACATCGCCCATCACCCACAGGCCGCGGGCCGCCTGCAGGGCCGCGCCGGCATGCAGGTGGCCGCCCACCTTGAGGCCGCCGTCGCAGTCCAGGTCGCCTGCCACGCGTAGATCTTGGGCCACCCGGCAGTGGCCGCCGATCTGGACGGCGGCGCCGCAGTCCAGCTCTCCGCCCACGCGCAGGCTGCCCGTGCATTGCAGCCGCTGCGCCACGGTCAGCGACCAGCCCACGCGGGTGTCGCCCTGCAGCCGTGCGCTGCCCTCGCAGCGCACCGCGCCTGCCACGCGCAGGTCTTCGCCCACGCGCAGTGCACCGCCCACTCGCAGGCCGCCCAGCACGCTCAGGCTGCGGCCCGTGCGCAGCACACCCTCCACGTCCGCATGGCCCCGGCAGCGCACGCTGCCGGCAAACACCAGCGCGTCGGCCTCCAGGTGGTCCACCTCTAGCACGTCGTTGGTGGGGCCGAACTGGTCCAGCATCCAGCACGCGTCTTCCACCCGGCCCTCGCGCACCAGGTCGTCGAGCAACGCCTGGTAGTTGCTGGCGCCTTCCTGGCGGCGCAGGTACCAGCGGTAGCCGTCGGCGCAGGGCTGCTTGGCACGGATGAATTGCCGGGTGATGTCGGCGGCGGCTGCGTGGGCCACGGCCTGATCAACAGTACCGTCGCGCGCGAGCGCAGGGGCAGCAAGTGAGTGCGCGGGCGCGCACGGGGCGAGCGAAATCTCGCCCGAAGGAAACGGGGGCATGGACACTCCTGACGTCCGCGCCCCGGCCGTGGCCAAGGCGCAAGCTGGCGCTGGGCGTGGGGCCCGGCGACAGGAGGTGCGCGAAAAGAATGCGGAGGGGAGGGGGTGTCGCCGGGCTCAGGAATCTGCAGCGAGGGTGCAGAGAGCGCGGTCACCGGCCTGGAGCGTGGCCTGCGAGCGCGCGCCACGGCGCAGCGGCGCCGTAGCGCTGGCGGCTGTGGTGTGGTGCTGGCTCGCAAACATCGGCGGCACTATAGGCAGCAGGGCCAGCACGGTCAAATCAATCCGCACTGTCCTAGTGCGGATTGGGGCGCTCAAAAAAGGGGCGTAGTGGCTGCTTCAGGGCATGCCAGGACGCCTGTTGGCGTGCTTGCTTAAACGCAGCGCCCGCCGTCGACCTCAATGCACACGCCGCTGATGAACGATGCCTCTTCGCTCGCCAGGTACAGCGCCGCATTGGCCACATCGAGCGCGGTGGAGAAGCGGCCCAGCGGAATGGTGGCCAGGAACTTGGCGCGGCGCGCATCGTCCACCGGGCCGCCTGCAAACTCGGCAGCCAGGCCCGTGTCGGGGTTGAACACGGGGTTGATGCAGTTCACGCGGATGTTGTCCGGGCCCAGCTCGGCCGCCATGGACTTGCTGGTGATGATCACCGCGCCCTTGGAGCCGTTGTACCAGGTGAGGCCCGGGCGGGGGCGCAGCCCGGCGGTGGAGGCGATGTTGATGATGCTGCCGCCACCTGTCTGGCGCAATGCAGGCACGGCGTGGATGGCGCTCAGGTAGATGCTCTTCATGTTGATGGCATAGACCTTGTCGAACTCTTCCTCGCTCACTTCGAGCATGGGGCGGTTGCGGTGCGTCCAGCCCGCGTTGTTCACCACCACGTCCAGGCGGCCGTACAGGCGCACGGCTTCGTCGACCATGGCCTTCACTTCGGCGGACTTCGTCACGTCGGCCTTGAAGAAGGCGGCGGTGCCACCGGCGGCCGTGATCTCGGCCACCACGCGCTGGCCGCCCGCTTCGTTGATGTCAATGACGATGACCTTGCCGCCCTCGGCCGCCAGGCGCTTGGCAATGCCTTCGCCAATGCCGTTGCCGGCGCCGGTGACGATGATGGATTTGTTCTGCACACGCATGGGTGTCTCCGATGGGTTGGGGTGATATATCAAAATTGATAGCTACCAGCGCATATTCAACCAGCGCTAGCGCCCGATGGGGCTGAAATTTCAGTGGCCGAAGCTGCATCGGCCGCAGAGGCTGCCGGGGCGGGTGCCTTGGGCTGCCGGCCATAGAACTGGGGGAAAAACTCTTTCACGCCCTGGCCGTTGAAGTCCCACCCTGTGCACTGGCCCAAGTGGCGCGGCGGCTCGGCGGGATCGCTGGACGAAAACACCGCTGGCACTGACTGGAACGCTGCCGTGGCCAGATTGAACAGCAGCTCGCGCAGGTGCGTGCAGCTTTCCACGCCGCCCAGGTGCTTCTGAATGGCCTGGCGCCAGCCGCGCGCCATGCTGCAGCCCACCATGCGCTGCAGCGCGGCCTGGGCCTCGGTGCAGCCCTTGAGCGGGTGCGAATCCATGGACACATCCACCGCCTGCACCACCAGCTGGCGGTTCACGGTCACGCGCAGCCACATGTGGTGGATGGCCTCGCCTGCCAGGCGTTGCTTGGTGGGATCGCGAAAGGAGGTGGCGTCATAGGCCTTGCTGTCATGCAGCTCGCCTTCGATGTCCCACAGGCCATCGTCGCGTTCAAAGCCCTGGTAGTTCACCCGGCGGACATGTTTCAGGGTGCGGGGGGCGGGGGGACTCAGGGGCATGGGAAGAAAAATCGTCGTACAGAAGCAGCCGAGGTTAGCGGGGCCTGCCAGCACCGTCGCGCGCCAGCGGGACACCCTGCAATGCCTCTTCAACCGTACTTGATGGCAACGGTCTTCAAGGTGGTGAAGCCGTACAGCGCCTCAAAGCCCTTTTCGCGCCCGTAGCCGCTGGATTTGACGCCGCCAAACGGCAGCTCCACACCGCCGGCCGCGCCATAGTTGTTGATGAACACCTGGCCGCTGTGCACGCGCTTGGCCATGCGGAACTGGCGTGCGCCGTCGCGCGTCCAGATGCCCGCAACCAAGCCAAACTGCGTGGCGTTGGCCAGCTCCACCGCGTGGTCTTCGTCCTGGAAGGCCATGGCCGACAGCACGGGGCCGAAGACTTCTTCCTGCGCCAGGCGATGGCCCACGGGCACATCGCGCAGCAAGGTGGGAGCCTGGTAGTAGCCGGTCTCGGGGGCTTCGTCCACCACCACGCCCTGGGCCACCATGGGGATGCCAGCCACTTGCGCGTCGGAGAGGAAGTCCCACACGCGCTGCTGCTGCGTCTGGCGGATCAGCGGGCCCACGTCCAGGTCCATGGCGGCGGGGCCGACGCGCAGCTTTTCAAACGCCTTGCCCAGGCGCTCCAGCAGGGGTTCGTAAATCAGCGAGTCGATCAGCACGCGCGAGCCGGCCGAGCAGGTCTGCCCGGCGTTCTGCACGATGGCGTTGATGACCACAGGAATGGCGGCGTCCAGGTCGGCATCCGCAAAGATGATCTGCGGGCTTTTGCCACCCAGCTCCAGCGTGACGGGGCAGTGGCGCTCGGCAGCCACTTGCTGGATCAGCGTGCCGATCTTGGGGCTGCCGGTGAAGCTGATGTGGTCGATGCCGGGGTGGCGCGCCAGTGCGTCGCCCACCTCATGGCCGTAGCCGGTGACGATGTTGAGCGCCCCGGCGGGGAAGCCCACTTCGGCCGCCAGCTGCGCCACGCGGATCAGCGACAGGCACGCGTCTTCGGCGGGCTTGACCACGCACACATTGCCCGCCGCCAGCGCGCCGCCCACGCTGCGGCCAAAGATCTGCATCGGATAGTTCCAGGGGATCACATGGCCTGTGACGCCGTGGGGCTCGCGCCAGGTGAGCACGCTGTAGCCGTCAGGGTAGGGGATGGTCTCGCCGTGGAACTTGTCGCACGCACCGGCGTAGAACTCGAAGTAGCGCGCCAGCGCAATCGCGTCGGCGCGTGCCTGCTTGGTGGGCTTGCCGCAGTCGCGCTGCTCCAGCGCCGTCAGCTCGTCTGCATGCTCCAGGATCTTGGCCGAGAGCTTTTGCAGCAGGCGGCCGCGCTCCACCGGGGCCAACTTTTGCCACACCGCGTTGTAGCACTGGCGGGCTGCATGCACTGCCGCGTCGATGTCGTCGGCGTTGCTGCGCTGGATCTCGTCGAAGGGCTGGCCGTCGGACGGGTCGATCACGGGGATCGTGCGGCCCGAAGACGAGGGCACCGAGGCGTTGGCGATGTAGTTGAGTTGCATGGCCGCCATTTTGCCCGGAAATGGAATGTGTGCTTAGTATTTGTGCGAAAACCGGCCGATGCGCCAGTACATCATGCCTTGGTTGCTACTGATTTGATAGTAATCAAGCGCAAACGCCCCGCAGGCCGGCCAGGTCCAGAATCTCCACCTCGCCGCGCTGCACGCGCACCAGCTGGCGCGACTCCAGGTCTTTAAGGATCTGGTTGGTGGTCTGGCGCGAGATTGCCAGCATCAGCGACAGCTGCTCTTGCGAGATCTCTATCACCCGCCGCGACTGTCCTTCGGCCGTCCACTGCCCGTAGCCCTCGGCCATCATCACCAGGCGCCGCGCCAGGCGCTGCGGGGCGGGCAGCAGCGCCAGCTCTTCCATCGCCACAAAGGCCGAGCGCAGCTTGTCGGTCATCAGCAAGGCCAGCGCGTGCCAGTGCTGCGGGTGGGCCTGCAGCCAGTGCTGTAGCCGTTCGTGCGGGATGTGCACCAGGGTCGTGGGTTCGGTGGCCTGCGCATCGTGCGTGCGGGCCGAGTTGTCAAACACCGAGATCTCGCCAAACCATTGCGGCGGCTCCAGGCGGATCAGCAGCGCTGCACGCGCCTCATCGGCCCGCCCCCGGGTGCCCGAGATGCTGACCGCGCCGCGCACCACCGCATACAGGCCACAGGGCGCATCACCACGCCGGAACAGCACCTCGCCCGTCGCCAGATGGCGCAACTGCGCCATGGCAATCAGCGGCTGGGCAAAGTCGGGCGGCAGGTGGGCAAACCAGCGGCCTGTCTGGAGGACGGGTAAATAGGCAGAAGGGGTGGACATGGGATGCGAGTGAACGGGGCAGGAGGGCGGCGGGGGTTTTGTCGTCTGCACGACAGACGCTGGCGCAGCCCGAGAGCGAGTATTGATGCTGCGCAAAACACATGCTGGAGACACCCATGAAAACCCTGATCGACCACCTCTCCCAATACGCCGACTACCACCGCGACCCGCGCAACATCCACACCCATTTTGTGGGCGTGCCCATGATCATGTTCGCTGTCGTCATCCTGCTGTCGCGCCCCACCTGGATGGTGGGTGCACTGCCGCTAAGCCCGGCACTGCTGGCTGCGCTGGCGGCCAGCGTCTTCTACTTCCGCCTGGACATGCGTTTTGGCCTGGCCATGGCTGTGCTGCTGGCCGCCATGCTGGTGGGCGGGCAATGGGTGGCCGCACAGACCCTGGCCGTGTGGCTGGCCACGGGCATTGGCCTGTTTGCCGTGGGCTGGGTGATCCAGTTCGTGGGCCACTACTACGAAGGCCGCAAGCCCGCGTTTGTGGACGACCTGGTGGGCCTGATCGTCGGCCCGCTGTTTGTGGTGGCCGAGTGGGCGTTTGCGCTGGGCCTGCGCAAGGAAGTGCAGGCGGCGGTGGAAGAGCGCAGCGGCCCGGTGCGCCTGCGTACCGGGCAACAGGCTGCCGCCCATCCTCAGTAAGCGCTGCTCTCGCGCTCTGCTCGTTCACTGCCGCGCATCGGGACTTGAAGGCCTCGCAAGAGCCAGCACAGCCCCTGCGCACACCGCCCCCAATGCCACCAGCGCACACAGGTACGGCAACGCAGCCGACAGCGGCGCGCCCAGCTGGTTGAGCCGCAGCGACGCCTGTACGCCCGAGGTGCTGGGCAGCAGCCAGCGCAGCCACTGCAGCGGCTCGGGCAACGCCTCCACCGGCCACGAGAAGCCTGCGACGAACGCGATGGGCAGCGTGGTGAACAGCAGCACCTGCAGCGCGCGTTCGCGGTTGCCAAACCACAGGCCCAGCAACGCGCCCAGCGCCGCGATGGCCGGGATATAGCAGGCCAGCAGCGCCAGCGCCCCCAGCGGGTTGCCGCCGCGCGGGTAGTCGTGCAGCACAAAGATCCACCCAAAGTAGAAGAGGCCACTGGCCCAGCCCAGTGTGCACAACGCTAGCAGGCGGCCCAGCCAGGTGGTGGCGCGGGCGCGGTGCTGGCCGCTTTCGACCCAGGTGCCGGTGAGCATTGCCGCACCCATCAGCAGGGTTTGCTGCAGGATGAGCAGCGCCACCGCGGGCACCACAAAGCTGCCGTAGCCCTCGGTGGGGTTGAACAGCGCCACCATCTGCAGCTGCACGGGCGCGCGGCTGGCGCGGGCCTGTGGGGCGCTCTGGCCGCTGGCCTGCAGCTTGCGGATCTCGACCCCGGCAGACACCGTGCCCACGGCTTCTGCAAAGCCGTATTGCACCGCCTTGTTCAGCAGCGCGTAGGCGCCGTTGGCCTCGATGCTGACCACGGCGTTTTCGCCGCGCACCACGTTGCGCTTGAGCCCGGCTGGGATCACCGCGTAGCCCTCGATCTCGCCGCGCCACAGGGCCTCCTGCGCCTCGCGCTCGCTACCGGTGACCAGATGCACCTCGATGCGTGGGTCGGCGTCGGCAAAGCGGGTGATCTGGCGCGACAGGCTGGTGTGGTCCAGGTCCACGACGGCCACGGGGACGCGGGTCAGCACCTCGTCGGCATAGAACCAGGGATAGAAAAAGCCGTAGAGCACGGGTGCGCCTACCAACAGCAGCAGCACGCCCTTGTCGCGCACCACGGTGGCCAGCGCGTGCAGCCAGGCGCCCAGCAGGCCTCGCTGCGAGGGAGTTGCCACGGGCACGGGTTGTGTTGTCGTGTTCATCAGCGGCCTCCCCACGTGTCGGGGCGCTGGTGTGCCAGCGTGAGTGCAGTGGCGCCCAGCAGCCACAGCACGGCGGTGGCGAGGATCAGCGCCACGACGGTCGAGACGCTGGTGGCCACGGGTGCGCCCATTTGCAGCTGCTCGATCTGCAGACGGATGTAGTGCGTGAACGGCATGGCCTCGGCCCAGGCGCGGGCGCTGCCGGGCATGCCCGCGAGTGGGAAGGCCACGCCGCTGAACGCAAACGCCGGTGCTGCAAAAAAGCCCGCACCCGACAGCGCAGTGCGCAGCGACCGCGTGATACCCGCCAGCGCAGCGCCAGCGGTGATCGACACGGCCATCAGCAGCGCAAGTGCCGCAGCCACCCACCACAGGTTGCCCGGCGGGTGCCAGCCCCGGCCCCAGGTGATGCCCACCAGCGCCAGTAGGCCCACCAGTGTGAGAGAAACCCAGGGCAGGGCGAGCTTGCCGGCCAGCGCACCCGCAGTGCGCACCCAGCCCCCTGCGCCCAGCCATTCGCCCAGCGTGCGGTCGCGCAGCTCGCGGCCCACCGTCCAGGCACCTGCCGTCATGGCCAGGATGTGCAGCAGGGCGGGGATCAGCGCCGCGCCCAGAAACTGCTCGTAATTGCTGGACACATTGAACAGCGCCACCATTTGCGTGTGGATGGGTTCCATGCTCACATGCACGGCCTGGGCGCTTTCGCCGCGCTTGTTGCGTGCCGCCATTTCGATACCCGCCGACAAGGTGCCCGCGGCCGTGCGCACATCGCGCTGCAGCAGGCCCGAGTGGGTGGACATCTGCGCGTTGTGCAGCAGCGTGACCTGCGCAGCGCGGCCTTCCTTCACGGTGCGCGCAAAGTCGCGCGGAATGGAGACCACGGCGTACACGTCCACCGCCCGCAGCGCGCGTTCGGCCTCGGCCGCGTTGGTGAAGTGCTGGGTGATCTGTACGCCCGGCGTGGCGTCCAGCATGCGCACCAGCTGGCGCGACAGGCTGGAGTGGTCGTCGTCCACCACGCCCACCGCCAAGTGGCGCGGCAGGCCGGCCGAGAAGATCCACCACAAGAGCGCCACGCCCAGCAGCGGCACCCAGGTGACCATGGCCAGGTCCCACGGGTCGGCCGCCAGACGGCGGGCCTCGCGGCGGAAGCTGTTTGCTATTGAATTCATAGCTGTTTGCGCATATTGCACTAGCGCTACCGGCACTTTTTGGTGAAATCTCTGTACATCAGGCGCATGTCACTGCACCAGCACTGTCATGCCAGGGCGTGCGCCCTCGATGGGGGCCGCCGGGCGCGCGCGCACTTCAAACGTGCGGGCGTCAAAGCCCTGGCCCGCGCGCGTGGCGCGCCAGGTGGCAAAGTCCGGCAGCGCAGCCGTGTGGTAGACCTTGAACTTCACGGTTTTGCCACCCAGCGCGGGCAGCGTAGCGTCGAACTCATTGCCGATGGCAAATCGCTGCAGGCGGTCTTCGCGCACGTTCAGCACCACCCACTGGTCCTTCAGGTCCACCACCGTGACCACGGCCACGCCCTGCGGCGACAACTCGCCCGTGCGGGCCAGCACCTTGGCCACTTCGCCGGCCACGGGGCTCTTGAGCTCGGTCTCGGCCTGGGCGGCCTGCACCTCGGCGACCACGCCCGCCACCTGGCGCGCCTGGGCGCTGGCGGCGGATCGGTCTTCGCTGCGCGCACCGGCGCGGGCCAGGTCGTACTGGGCCTTGGCCGCCAGCGCCTGGTCGCGCGAGGCCTTGAAGTTGGCCTCGGCCTCATCGCGTTTTTGCGCCGCCACCAGGCCCTCGCGGGCCAGGCCATCCACGCGTTTGAAGGACGACTCGGCCAGGTCGGCAGCTGCCACGGCGCGTTGCCAGTTCAGGCGGGCCATCTCCACCTCTTGCGGGCGGGCACCGCTTTCGGCCTTGGCGGCCACGGCCTGGGCGGCCTCCTGGGCGGCGGTGGCCTGTGCCAGCTTGGCCTTGACCTCGGGGCTGTCCATGCGGATCAGGGGCGCGCCCACAGCGATCTGGTCGCCTTCCTTCACCAGGATCTGCGCGATGCGCGCAGTGACCTTGGGGGCGATATCGGCCTCTTGCGCTTCGATCTGGCCCTGAAAGACTTCGGGTGCGGGCTGTGAGGCCTTCCACAGCCCAAAGCCCACAAAGCCTGCCACGGCCACAAAGGCCACTGCGCCGACGGCTGCTGTTTTCTTGCTCATGCTCTTCACTCCACTTTCAGCGCATCAGCGCGCGCCATGTATTTGCCAAAGTCTTCCGACAGGCCGCAGGCCTCCAGCAGGTCGGCCAGCGCCTTCACGTAGTCGTGGGCGGCCTGGGCGCGCTCGGTCTGGGCCTTGGCCTGGTTGACCTGCGCGTCGATCAGGTCCAGCGTGGTGCTGGTGCCCGCCTTCAGGCCTGAGATGCGCAGGCGCAGCACTTCGTCGGCCAGCTCCAGCCCAGGCTGCAGCGCAAAGTAGGCGCGGCGCGCCTGCTCCAGGGCCAACCAGCGTTTTTCCACCAGCAGGGCAATGTCGTTCTGCGCCTGCGCACCAGTGCGCTCGGCCTGCTCGATCTGGCGGTTGGATGACTCGGCCAGCGCGTTGCGGTCGATGGAGTCCCACAGCGTCCAGCGCACTCCCACACCGGCCACCCAGTCGGCGTCGCGGCCGGTCTTGAGCTGGCGCTGGCCAAACGCGAACACCTGGGGCTTGCGAAGTGCCTCCTGGGCGGCGTGCAGTTGCGTGGCTTGTTCTTTCTTGGCGGCCACCTTGTCCAAGCCTGGGTGGTGGGCCAAGGCGGTGTCGATGAAGTGGGGCAGGGGCTCGACCGGCTGGCTCAGCACAAACAGGGGGCTGGTGGGCGTGACAGGGTCGGACGCCTTCAGGGTGCGGGTCAGCGCCGTGGCGGCCAGCTCGGCATCGTCGCGGGCCTTGCGGGCATTGCGGCGGGCCTCTTCCAGTGCGGAGCGGGCCTGCAGGCGTTCGACGCGTGCGATCACACCGGCGTCCAGCATCTTCTGCGCGGCGGCGTCGTGTTGTTCGATGGTGGCCAGGGCCGATTCGCGCAGCACGGCGGCGCGCTGCGCCAGCTGGGCGCCAAAGTAGCGCTGCACCAGCAAGGTGGTGGCCTCGTGGCTGGTTTTGGTGGCGTCGGCCTGGGCCTCTTGCGCCTGAGCATCCAGCAGGCCCCGGGCGGCATTGCTGGCCCCGCCCATGTAGATGGGCCAGATGGCGGAGACCGAGGCCGTGGTGTCGCTCTTGCTGCGGTTGAGCGTGTAGCTGGACGGCAGGTGGGGCAACTGGGCCAGCGAGCCCGCCAGCTGGGGCGGCAGCTGCGACAGCACACCGGGCAGGGCGCGGTTCAGCGGGTTCAGGTCCACGTCGAGGTTGGCGTTGTAGGTGTAGGCGGCGCCACTCAGGCTGACCACCGGGCCGCCCAGGCGCTGCATGGCGTCGCGGCGCAGCTGGGCGCTTTCGACGGCGTTGCGCGATGCGGCCAGCTGGTCGGAGCGCTGCTGCAGCTGCTGCAGAGCGGCGTCAAATGCCAAGGGGCCAGCGTGGGCCTGCAGGGGCAGCAGGGTCAAGGGGGCCAAGACGGTCGATGCAAGCAGGCAGAGCAAAGCCGCGCCTGCCCGGCCTGTGTGCCGGGGCGTGGTGGGATGGGTCATGGTGTCAGGTCGTGGTTGTCAGCGCGCACCCACGGGGGTGTAGGCGTTGCTGTGCTCTGCCAGCCAGCGTGCCGACAGGTCGGTGCCGTGCTGGCTGGGGTGAAAGTCGGGGCGCAGGTATTCGCGCCAGGGGCGCCAGGTCTCACGCACCAGGCCGCCCTTGCCGAACAGCGTGCGTGCGGCGCTGGTCCAGGTGCTCCATTTCCACAGCGAGCCATCGCGGCGCAGGTTCAGTACCGTCTGGCGCAGCACATCGCCGAGGAAGACCACCGTGATGCGGCGGAACCAGGTGATGCGCCACTCGTGGTTGCCGCCCAGCGCCTGGTAGAGGTCGAAGGCGGTGTTCTTGTGCTCGGACTCTTCGGCGCAGTGCCATTGCCACATGGTGGCCAGGCGTGGCTCGGCGCCCTGCAGCACCTCGGGGTGGGCCAGCAGCCATTCGGCCAGCAGCGCGGTGAAGTGCTCGTTGGCAGCGGTCACCGCCAGCGGATGGCGTGGGTCGGCGCCTGCAAACAGCTTCATGCGCTCTTGCGCACGCGGCGCCCATTCGTTGGCGAGGCCCTGCTGGTCGAGGTGGCCGTTGAACAGTGCATGGATGCGGCGGTGGGTGGCCTCTTGCCCGATAAAGCCGCGCACCTCTTCGGCAAACTGCGCTTGTTGGTCGGGGGGCAGGGCCTTGTGGCCGTCACGCACGGCGTCGATGAAGAACTGCTCGCCCACCGGAAAGCTCATCGACAGCGCATTGAACAGCGCCGAGCGAAACGCATCGCCCCCACACCAGTGGCGCGCAAACGGCGTCTCCAGGTCGATCAGCAGGCGACGGACAACGAGTTCGGTCATGAAGAAGGCTCCTGGCGCGAAGGGGGCCGCACGGTGGTGCACAGGTTTGGTACTTTGCAGTACCGATTGGGTTTGTATGATGCAGATCAACTATGGTACTGTCAAGTACCTCGTCGAATTTTCTGCCTTGCGAACTGCCTCCATGCGTGAAGTCACGGCCCCAATTGCTGCGCCCGCTGCGCCCGCTGCAGGCACCGAACACCGCGCCCGCCTGCTGGAAGGCATGGCGCGCGCCGTGGCCGCCAAGGGTTATGCCGACACCACCATTGCCGACATCGTGCGCGAAGCCAGCGTGTCGCGCCGCACCTTTTATGAAAACTTTGCCGACAAGGCCGAGTGCCTGACCGCACTGTACGAGGCGGCCAGCGGCAACGCGATAGCGGTGCTGCGCGCAGCCATTGACCCGCACAGCGACTGGGAAGCCCAGGTGGAGCAGGCCATGGCGGCCTACTTTGGTGTGCTGGCGCGCAACCCCGTGTTGCTGCGCACCTTGTTCATCGACATCCTGGGCCTGGGCCCCACGGGCCTGGCCGCGCGCCGCCGCGCCAACCAGCAACTGGCTGACCTGATGCTGGACGTAGTGAACAACCGCCCGGGCGAGCGCAAACGCAAGGCCCCGCTGCAACCCATGATGGCCATGGCCGTGGTGGGGGGCATCAACGAAATGGTGCTGCACTCCATCGAGCAGGACCGGGCCGGGCAGCTGCAAGAGCTGGTGGAGCCCGCTTCCACGTTGTTGCGGGCGGCAATCTCTGCGGAGTTTTGAATCTGTTGGGGTAATGCTTACCGCTGCCCGCGCAGCGAGCGCCTCACACCTCGTTGGCAATCTCGATCAGGTTGTCGTCCGGGTCGTAGATGTAGACCGAGCGCAGCCGGTGGCGTGCGCCCGTTGCGCCCACCGGGCCTTGGACGATGGCGACGCCTTCGGCCTGCAGGTGGGCGATGACGTCTTCGAGCGGCATCCGGGTGAGAAAGCACAGGTCGCCCGAGCCCGCCGTGGCATGGCGCACATTGGGGTCCACCACTGTGCCCACTTCGTGCAGGTTGATCTTTTGCGCGCCGAAGTGCAGCGCGTACCGCTGGGGCTTGAACTCCCGCGCGGTCATGCCCAGCACACGCTCATAAAACGCAATGGTTTTGTCTATGCTGGCGACGGTGAGTACGACGTGGTCGAGTGAATCCAGGACGATGGGCATGGTGTGGGGCAGAGTCAGGCCGGTGAAGGATGGAGCGCCGGTGCCGTGGGCTGCAGCCATCGCTTGTTGGCCGCAAACACCACCGTGAGCAGCAGCCCGGCCAGCAAGGCCATGAACCAGTGCAGGGGCGACAGCGGCACAAACCGGAAAGCGTTGGCCAGCCACGGCACGGTGGTAATGGCCGCCAGCGCGGCCAGCGTGCCGCCTGCCACCCACAGGCTGACCGGGGTGAGGCCTGCCCACAGGCTGCGCCAGCTTGTCTGGCTGCTGCGGCTGGGCAGGATGAGTGCGGCATTGGCGGCCACCAGCACCACAAACGCGGCCGTGCTGGCGGTGGCGGCATGTGCGGGCTGGCTCAGCAGCCAGGCATACAGGCCCACCACGGCGGCCGTCACCACGCTGCCCTGCAGCACGCTCAGCAGGATGTGGCGGGCGGACAGCAGTGGCTCGTTGGCCGCGCGGGGCGGCTGCTGCATGAGGTCGGCAGCGCCTTTTTCGGCCTCGAACACGATGGAGCAGGCCGGGTCGATGACCAGCTCCAGAAAGGCGATGTGCAGCGGCGCCAGCACCAGCGGCAGCCCGAACAGCACCGGCAGCAGCGCCAGCCCGATAATGGGAACGTGCACCGCCAGCGTGTAGACCATGGCCTGGCGCAGGTTGGCAAAGGTCTGCCGCCCCCGGTGAATCGCCAGCACGATGGCCGCAAAGTCGTCGTGCAGCAGCACCAGTGCGGCGGCCTCGCGCGCGACATCGGTGCCGCGCTGGCCCATGGCGATGCCGATGTGGGCGGCCTTGAGGGCGGGGGCATCGTTCACGCCGTCACCGGTCATGGCCACCACCTCGCCCTGGGCCTTGAGGGCTTCGACCAGCGCGAGCTTCTGGTGCGGCTTGATGCGTGCAAACACGCTGACCTGCTGCACCTGGTCGGCCAGCTCCTGGGGCGGCATCTGTGCCAGCTCGTCGCCGGTGATCACGCGGTCGTTGGCGATGCCCGCCTGGGCGGCAATGGCGCGCGCGGTGCGGGGGTGGTCGCCGGTGATCATCACCACGCGAATGCCCGCCTGGCGGCACTGCGCAACGGCCTGGGGCACCTCGGGGCGCAGCGGGTCGGCCAGGGCCACCAGGCCCAGCCACTCAAAGTCAAAGTCGTGCTGGGCGTCGGGCCAGGTGTCTTGTGTGCGATGCCGTGCCTTGGCCACGCCCAGCACCCGCAGGCCCCGGTCGGCCAGGCGTGCGGCCTGGGCGCTGACGGCGGCGCGCTCGGCGTCAGGCAGGTGGCAAAGGTCGGCCACGGCTTCGGGCGCGCCCTTGGTGGCCACCGTGTCGTGCGCCGAGGTGCCGTCGCGCCACAGGTGGCTCATGGCCAGCAGCTGGGGCGACAGCTCGTATTCGCGCGCCAGCGACCATGCGGGGTGCAGGTGCTCGGTGTCCACCAGGTGGTCGGCCGCCAGGCGGTGAAAGGCCTGCTCCATGGGGTCGTGCGGCTCGATCTCGCTGGCCAGCACGGCGTATTCGAGCAGCTCGTGGAAGGCATCGGGCAGCGCGCTGCCATCCGCTGCGGCGGGCAGGTTCTGCACATCCAGCTCCTGCCCCGCAATGCAGAGCGCTGCCACGGCCATGCGGTTTTGCGTCAGGGTGCCTGTCTTGTCCACGCACAGCACCGTGGTCTGGCCCAGCGTCTCGATGGCGTTGAGCCGTCGCGTGAGTACCTGTTGCGCCGCCAGCCGCCTTGCGGCCAGGGCCAGGAAGATGATCATGATCACTGGCAGCTCTTGCGGCAACACCCCCATGGCCAGCGTGATGCCTGCCAGCACGGCCTGCAGCCAGTCGCCCCGCAGCGCCCAGAACAGGGCCACCAGCAGCGCGCACAGCGACAGGCCGATGACCACCAGCTTGCGTGTGAGCCGCGCCATTTCTTCGCGCAGCGGCGAAGCCTGCAGGGCAATGGTGTCGAGCGACTGGCCGATGCGCCCCAGCTCGGTGTGGCGGCCCACGGCGGTCACCTGCAGCAGGCCCTGGCCGCTGACCACCAGCGTGCCTGCAAACACCTTGTCGGCCGGTTGTTTGGCCACGGGCTCGGACTCGCCGGTCAGCATCGACTCGTTGGCGGCCAGCTCGTGGGCCTGCAGCAGCGTGCCGTCGGCGGGGATGCGGTCGCCCTCGGCAATCATCAGCAGGTCTTCGCGCACCACGTCGCGGCCTGCAATGCGCACCAGGGTGCCGCCGCGCAGCGCCAGCGCTCGGGGGCTGGAGAGGTCGCGCAGGGCGTTCAGCGCGTTGTCGGTGCGGCGCTCCTGCAGCACCGTGATCGCCATGATGATCACCACAAAGCCCAGCAGGATCAGCGCCTCGTGCGCGTCGCCCATGGCGAGGTAGATGGCACCTGCGCCCAGCAACAGCAGGAACATGGGCTCGGTGACCACGTCCCAGGCCATGTCGCGCAGCGTGCGGCGCTGGCTGATGCCCAGTTCGTTGGGCCCTTCGTCGTGCAGGCGCTGGGCGGCCAGGGCCGGGTCGAGCCCGGTGGGGGAGTCGGTAGGTGGCATGGGGTGTGTGAGGCTGCGTTGCACAGAGGATGCAATGGTGTAACGGTTATACCGCGCACCGATGTCTGCAGCCCTGACGCAGCGCAGTGGGCAGCACCCGATACCTCTCCTTCACACCTCGCACATCACAAAGTCAGCCTTGCCAACATTGCATTCGGGGCAGCGCCAGTCGTCGGGCACGTCGGCCCAGCGGGTGCGGGGCGCGATCCCATGGTCGGGCAGGCCCGCAGCCTCGTCGTAGATCCAGCCGCAAACGGCACACATGTAGATTTTCATGGGGTGGTTCCTTCGGTACGGGGCGGGGAGTCAGTCGTCATCGTGGTGCCGCTGGCGTTCGGTGGATGTGCCGTTGGCCACCCATCCGCTGGGCGACTGCTGCCACTGCCAGGCACCAAAGGCCAGTGTTGCGATCAGCAGCAGGGCGGCGAGCCAAGTGCGGTTCTTCGGGACCAGGTCGGGTCCCTTGCCCTCCACCCGGCCGGTGAGCATGGGCAGGGCCTGGTTCTTGCGGCGCAGCACGCTCAAGCCAGCAATCAGCGCAATATGGGCCAACACCACCAACAGCAGGGCGTTGCCGAAGAACTCATGCACTTCTTCCATCGCTTCGCCCATCCAGTGGCCACCCAGCGCAGCGCCCCAGTCGTTGTACGTGGCGTAGCCACTGAGGGTGAGGGGCACCACCAGCGCCAGCAGCAGCACGATGGCCAGCGCCATCAGCAGGTTCTGGCTCTGGCGCCAGTTGATTTGCGTGACGGAAGAGGCCTGGGGCAGGGCGCGCAGCCATGCGGGTGCCCCCGCGAGCTTGCGCCACAGCAGGCCCAGGCCCGAGGTGCGCGGCCCGAAGATGCCGTACAGCAAGCGAAAGCCCAGCAGCCCCGCCATGGTGTAGCCCAGCGTGACGTGCAGCAGCCGCCAGTGCTCGCCATCGGCCGTGGCGTAGGCCCCGGCAAAGCACAGTGCAAACAGCCAGTGGAACATGCGGGTGGGCGCATCGGTCACCCGGCGGCTGGGGGCCTTCGCGGGCGCGGGTTGCGCCGAGGCGTCGGCGGGATGGAGGATGGGGGTGTTGTTCATCGTGTTTTCCTTGATAGGGCGCAGTTCAGATTCACCGTTCTCAGTCGTTCCAGGCGCGGCGCGAGCGGGCATCCAGCCCCGCTGGCATGCGCAGGTTGTGTTCGTCAAACTGCCCCTGGTCTGCCCCGGTGTGGCAGGCCGCGCAGTTGGCGGCGCTTTTCACGCTGGCGAGCTTCCAGGTGGCGGGTTCGATCTTTCGGTGTTTGCGCTCAAACCAGGCCGAGCGGGTGATGCGGTCCTCGGGTGGCTCTTCGTTCACGCGCTTGTAGGTGCCGGCGTGGGCCTGCAACCACTGGTTGAGCTGGCGCACGGTGGCAGCGTCCAGCGATGCGTCGGTGCCGTAGTGCTTGTCGAGGCCCGTCATCACGCGGTTCCAGGATGCTGCGGGCAGCAGGCCTGGCGGGTAGGCGGTGTGGCAGGCGGCGCATTCCTGCGTGTAGGCGTTGGGCACATTGCGGGGCATGGCACGCCCGCTGTCCGCGTGGGCGCTGGTGAGGGACAGCAGGGCGAGTGCGCACGCAGCGGCGGCCAGGGTCGCAGGGTGTAGTGGGACTGGTTTTTTCATGACGTTCTCAGGGCTTGAGGGCGTTGAGGTAGGCCAGCACGTCGGCTTTTTCCACCGCTGTGCATTCACGGCTCAGCACGTCGTTGCAATTGCGGCGGAACCACTTGTCCACCTTGGCGGTGTCGGTAAATGCCTTGGGGTTGAAGGCCGGAGCCAGGGGCGCAATCGACTTGCCGGTGCTGGCGTGTTTGCCCTGTGCTGTGGGCGGTGTGCCGTGGCAGGATGCGCAAGACCATTCGCCACCATGGCGTGAGTTGAAGAACACCTTGCCTTTGTCGGCATTGCCTGGGCTGCCGGCCTGTGCGCTCCAGTGGGCGAGCTGCTGGGCAGCGGTGGTGTCAGCGGCGTGACTGATGCTGGTGGCTGCAAGTGCACAGAGCGCCGCCAGAGTCAGGGTGCGAAGGGAAGTCATGCTGTGGTCCTTGTGGGTTTCGTCGCTTGTGCAGCCATTGTGGAAATCCCCGCCTGAACGGCGTGTGAAAGGGCTGTTCATCGGCCGTTCAGATATCGCGCAGGACAATGCGCCCATGCCTTTCTCCTCCCACGCTGCTTGTGCGGGCCGCCATGTCCGGTGCATGTACTTGGCGGCCTGTGTACTGTGCGCTGCTGTGCTGGCCGTGCCGTCCGCGTGGGCCAGCGGCAAGGAAGACCACGACCGCGCCCGGCAGGCCGTGCAAGCGGGCCAGGTGCTGCCACTGCCCGTCGTGCTCGATCGCCTGCAGCGCGAGGTGCCTGGTCAGGTGCTGGAAGTGGAGCTGGAGCAGGAGCGCGAGCGCTGGATCTACGAGATCAAGCTGCTGACGCCTGCCGGGCAGTTGACCAAGGTCAAGCTCGATGCGCGCACGGCCCAGGTGCTGCGTGTGCGGTCACGAGAATCGCGCGAAGATCAGCAGCGAAGCCGTGACAATCGCTGACACCCTTCCGACCACGACACCTCCATGCGCATCCTGCTGGTAGAAGACGACACTCTGCTGCGCGCCCAGTTGCGCAATGCCCTGCACGGCGCGGGCTACACGGTGGACGAGGCAGACAACGGGCGCGACGCGCAGTTTCTGGGCGACACCGAGGCAGTGGATGCCGTGGTGCTGGACCTGGGCCTGCCGGCGGTGGACGGGCTCACGGTGCTCAAGCGCTGGCGGACTGCGGGGCGCAACATGCCGGTGCTGATCCTCACCGCGCGCGACAACTGGCACGAAAAAGTCGCAGGCATCGATGCCGGTGCCGATGACTACCTGACCAAGCCCTTTCATCTCGAAGAACTGCTGGCGCGCCTTCGCGCACTCATCCGCCGCGCCAGCGGGCAAGCGTCGGCCGTGCTGCAGTGTGGAGACTGGTCGCTGGACACACGCAGTGGCCGCGTGACCTGTGCGGGCCAGCCGGTGACGTTGACAGCGCATGAGTACAAGGTGCTCGACTACCTCATGCACCGGCCTGGCGTGCTGGTGTCACGCGCGGAGCTGACCGAACACATCTATGCGCAGGACTTTGACCGGGACTCAAACACCATCGAGGTCTTTGTGGGGCGCTTGCGCAAGAAGATGTTGCCTCCTGCGGCTTCGTCGGCTGCCCCGGTGGATTCGGCCCGCATCGAAACCGTGCGTGGCATGGGCTACCGCCTGGTGCCGCCATGAGCGTGCTTGGTGCGCCACCCGCGCCGCCCGTGCACTGGTCCCGGTCGTTGCGGGTGCGACTGCTGGCCGTCACGTTGGCGGGGCTGGCCGTGGCCATGGTGCTGGCCGGGCTGGTGCTGAGCGGGTTGTTCCGTGAGCATGTGCAGCAGCAGTTTCAAGCCGCGCTGCAGCTGCAGCTGGACCAGATCACGGCGCGGCTGGAGTTTGACGCCCAGGGGCTGCCGGTGATTGCGGCCGAGGCGCTGTCGGACCCGCGCTGGCTTAAGCCTTACTCTGGCCTGTATTGGCAGGTGGATGCCATGGCGCCTGATGGGCGGAAGCGGGCCGGGGTGTTGCGCTCGCGCTCGTTGTGGGACACCAGCCTGGCGCTGCAGGTGGATGCTTTGGCCGATGGCACCGTGCATGTGCACGAGATGACAGGCCCGCAGGGTGCTCCTTTGCTCGTGCTGGAACGCACGGTGCGCGCAGAGGGTGTGCATGCAGCGCGCTGGCGCTTGATTGTGGCGGCCGACCTGCAGGCCACGCAGGCGGCCACAGCCCGGTTCACGGGCGTACTGGCGCTGTCGCTGGCGGTGCTGCTGGTGCTGCTGGCCGCCGCCGCCTGGGCGCAGGTGGCCGTGGGGCTCAAGCCCCTGCAAGCCCTGCAGCGCGCGGTGCAAGACGTGCAAGAGGCGCGGGCTTCGCAATTGCAAGGCAGCTTCCCTGCCGAAGTGCAGCCGCTGGTCGATGACTTCAATGCCGTGCTGCGCCGCCATGGCGAGGTGGTGGAGCGCGCACGCACCCAGGCGGGCAACCTGGCCCATGCGCTCAAGACGCCCCTCACGGTGCTGGACAACGCGGCCAGTGTGCAACCGCCCACGGATGAACAGGAACTGGCGGCGCTGGTGCGCGAGCAGGTGGTGGTGGCACGCAGGCACATCGACTGGCACCTGGCGCGGTCGCGGGTGGCGGCGTCTGCACATTTGCCCGGGCAGCGCACCGCGCTCCAGCCGGTGGTGGAGGGCCTGGTGCGCGTGATGAACAAGGTGCATGCGGACCGGGCGCTGGACATCAGCGTTGTACAGCCTCCTGTGTCGCTGTTCTTTGCGGGCGAAGCGCAGGACCTGCAGGAAATGTTGGGCAACCTGCTGGACAACGCCTGCAAGTGGGCTCGCTCCGCAGTGCACTTGCAGGCGCAGCTGCTGCCCGCCGGATCTGAACCTGCGCAGCCCCAACTGGTGGTTGCGGTGGAGGACGACGGCCCCGGCATTGATGCCGCGCAGCGTGCCCAAGCGCTGGAACGCGGCGTGCGACTGGACGAAACCGTGCCCGGAACGGGGCTGGGTCTGGCCATCGTGCAGGACCTGGCGGCGTTGTATGGCGGGCGGCTGGATCTGGAGCCTGCAGGCCTTGGCGGGTTGCGGGCGACGCTCACCCTGCCGGCTGCAAACGCTCATTGAGCCGCAGCGACCCTCGCTGCGAAGTGCCCCAAAAAACTGCCAAAGCGGGATGCACAGAAAAAGCCCGCCAAAGCGGAAATCCATGAAAAAAGCCCGCTAAAGCGGGCTAAGGCCCTGACAAATTCCCCTGAATTCTGCAAAGCCTTGGAGTAATGAAAACAGGTTATCACCGTCTGCGGTGTTTGACCACTCCTGTTGTGCAAGCGGCGTTCAGTGCCGGCTTTCCACGCTGTTTTGCATGGCGGTCTGGGCCACGGCGTTCAGGGCGTTGTCCACCACAGTCTGCTCGGCCAGAACCTGCAGGGCGCCTTGTTGCAGCAACCGGTCCAGCAGCCGCAGGGTCATCGATTGGGTGCGGCCCGAGGCGCTGGTGAACAGGAACAGGTTGCCGTGCGAGCCGATCCAGGAGAGTTGCGTGCGCTCCCACTGGCCCGCCACCTGCAGGTTGACCCATGTGCCCACGGTGATGGTGGACGCGGGCAGCGGCAGGGGCGCAACGTTGCTGGGTGCAGTCTCGGGTGCAGAGTCTGCGTCTTCGCTCTCGGGGGATTGCGAGATATCGATATAGCCGGACTCCCGGGCCTCGGAGGGTGCCACCCAGGGATCGTCGTCGTCGAGGGGGGCTGGTTGTGCTGGCTCTGCAGCGGGCGTTGCCATCGGTGCTGCACTGGTCGGCGCAGCAGGGGCTGGCGCCGCAACCCTGGGCCCGGGGGTGAAGGCCTGCTGGTGCAGTTGCATCAGCAACGCGAAGACAGCCTCTGTGCGGTCGGCAGGGTAGTCGATGGATGCCAGGCCCTCGCGCAATTTGGGCAGCAGTTTGGGCAGCAGGCGGGCGAGCTGACCGGTGTTGGCGCGCGTCAGCTCGGGTTGCACGCTCCAGATCAGCGCCTCCACCAGCTCCTGATAGCGGCCCGGGTCTGTGGTGCCGGGTTTGGCTGAGAGCCGGGCCTCGGCCATGACCTGGGCCCAGGGGCCCAGCAGAAAGCGGGAGATCGCATCGGGCACTTTGCCCATGCTGGGCAACAACCACAGCTCGCGGGATATCTGTGCGGCCAGCAGGTGGCGCTGCTCGGCATGCTGCAGGGCCTCGATCGCGCGCTGGCGCTCCTGCCTGAGCGCCTGGTCCTTCTCGGCCCACTTGGCGTGCAGCTGCTGCAGCACCTGCTCAAAGTCATCAGCGCTTTCAATGGTGGCGGTGGCCAGCGGCCCCGCAATGTGCATGAGCGACCGCATGAAGCTCTGGAAACCCGGGGCTTCGGGGCTGTTGAAGGCCTGGCTGCGGTCGGTGATGTCTTGCAACAGACGGCGTGCGGCGTGCTCCTTGTGGCTGAAGAAGCGCGGGTCGGACAGTGCCAGCTGCATCAGCGCCGGCTCCAGCGCGCGGATGAACTGTTGCACCGGCCACAGCAGCCGCGTGTCGCGCGCAATATTGTCCACCATCAGCGCCACCACCTCCATGCTCAATGCCTGGCCCAGGCCCTGCACCTGCGCCCGCTGCGCTGCGGCGGAGTGGCCGTCTGCGCCAGAGGCTGCTGGCGTGCGTGGCGTGCCCAGGCGCTCCATCATCTGGCCCACCTGGTTCATCTCTTGCAGCGCCTCAAACGCAGCAGGTACCGTCATCGCAAAGTCAGTGGCGGGTGGGTCGATGTGCGGCAAGCCTTGTGCCGGGTCTTCAAACTCCCGCGCAAAACGGTCTGCAAACGATTCCTCGCTGTCGTTGGCAGGGGTATGTGTTTCTGCAGGGGCGGCTGCGTCATTGAACTCGCCCAGCAGCAGGCGGCGCAGGCGGTCCAGCGTCAGTAGCGGGTCGCCCGCGCTGGTGGACGCCACGTACAAATCGTTGTCGGCGGCGAAGCCGGGGGACACCCCGGCCTCGGCCGGCGCCACGTAGACCACCTCGCCTGTGGCCTGCCGCATGGCATAGCCCACCGGCTTCACGCCGCTTTGCTTGAGCTGGTCGATCTGCGCCAAGTACAGGCTGCGCAGCTCGGCGCCCAGTGCCTGGGCCATCAGCCCCATCCAGTCGTGGCGCACCTGGGGCGTGACCTGCATCTGCGACACCACGGACTGCAGGGCCTGCAAGAAGACGTCGGGGCGCAGCGGGTTGTGTTCTGGCTGCACCCGGGGCAGGCCTTGTGCGGCGCAGACCAGTGCGTCCAGGTCAGCCAGGGGACCTTCCACGGCCGTGACGAGCACCTGCCGTGCGCGGGCTCGCTCCACGCTGTCGTTGATCTGCGCCTCGTCCATCAGTTCGAGGTCGTCAAAGTTCACGGTGAACAGGGAGCGCGTGGGCTTGTCGTCGCCTTGTGCGGTGTCCTCGTCCAAGGCCTTGCGCAGTGCATCGGGGTAACGCTCGGCCATCACCGAGGCCAGTCGCACCAGTTGCTGGCGGGCCTCCTGCATGGCGTGGTGCTCGCCGGGGGTGCGTGCACTGTCCAGGCGCGCTTGCAGGGACATGCGTGTGGTCTCTATCACGCGTTCCACCACAGGCCGGGCCTGGGTCAACGCGATCTGGACGATGCGCTGCTGGGGGGCAACGATGCTGCCGGTCGGGGCCGTGGCGGACGGGGTGTTGTGTGTCAAGGCCATCTTCAGTAGGACGGAGGACCGGAAACTGCTGCAATGGGTGCGATGTTACGCGTCAAAAAGGGGCCCGAGGCCCCTTTCTCTTTCTGATGGCGGTGGCGTGGATTTACCCGCCATGGAACTTGACCACCAGCGGCACGATGAGCAGCGCCACGATGTTGATGATCTTGATCAGCGGGTTGATGGCCGGGCCGGCCGTGTCCTTGTAGGGGTCACCCACGGTGTCGCCGGTCACGGCGGCCTTGTGCGCCTCGGAGCCCTTGCCGCCGTGGTGGCCGTCTTCGATGTACTTCTTGGCGTTGTCCCAGGCGCCGCCGCCGGTGCACATGCTGATGGCCACAAACAGGCCCGTGACGATGGTGCCCATCAGCAGGCCCCCCAGCGCCTTCGGGCCCAGCAGCAAGCCTACCCCAATCGGCACCACCACGGGCAGCAGGCTGGGGATCACCATTTCCTTGATGGCGGCGGTGGTCAGCATGTCCACGGCCTTGCCGTATTCGGGCTTGCCCGTGCCGTCCATGATCCCCTTGATGGTGCTGAACTGGCGGCGCACCTCCACCACCACGGCGCCTGCGGCGCGGCCCACCGCTTCCATGGCCATGGCGCCGAACAGGTACGGAATCAGCCCGCCGATGAACAGGCCGACGATGACCATCGGGTCTGACAGGTCGAAGCTCACCGCCCGGCCATAGGTTTCCAGCTTGTGGGTGTAGTCGGCAAACAGCACCAGTGCGGCCAGGCCGGCGGAGCCGATGGCGTAGCCCTTGGTCACGGCCTTGGTGGTGTTGCCCACGGCGTCCAGCGGGTCGGTGATGTCGCGCACGCTGCTGGGCAGCTCGGCCATTTCGGCAATGCCGCCCGCGTTGTCTGTGATGGGGCCATACGCATCCAGCGCCACCACAATGCCCGCCATGCTCAGCATGGACGTAGCCGCCACCGCAATGCCATACAGGCCGGCCAGGCCGTAGGCCACGATGATGGCGGTGCACACAAACACCACGGGCCAGGCCGTAGAGCGCATCGACACGCCCAGGCCCGCAATGATGTTGGTGCCGTGGCCGGTGGTGGATGCCTGGGCGATGTGCCGCACGGGCGCGTATTGCGTACCGGTGTAAAACTCGGTGATCCAGACCAGTGCGGCCGTCAGCACCAGGCCGGTAGCGCAAGCGCCAAACAGTCGCAGCTGCGAGCCCGTGGCCGTGACGGCATTGTCCGGCATGATCCACAGCGTGACGAAGTAGAAGGCAATGAGTGACAGCACGCCCGCAATCGCCAGCCCCTTGTACAGCGCGGGCATCACGTTCTTCATGCCGGGCGAGGCCTTCACAAAGAAGCAGCCGATGATGGACGCCACGATGGACACGGCGCCCAGCGCCAGCGGGTACACCACGGCATTGACTTGGGCCGTGGCCACCATCAGGGCGCCCAGGACCATGGTGGCGATCAGCGTCACGGCATAGGTCTCGAACAGGTCGGCCGCCATACCGGCGCAGTCGCCCACGTTGTCGCCTACGTTGTCGGCAATCACGGCCGGGTTGCGCGGGTCGTCCTCAGGGATGCCGGCCTCCACCTTGCCCACCAGGTCGGCGCCTACGTCAGCGCCCTTGGTGAAGATGCCGCCGCCCAGGCGTGCAAAGATCGAGATCAGCGACGAGCCGAACGCAAAGCCGATCAATGGGTTGAGCAAGGTGGCCAGGTGGGCCGTGGGTGTGTGGTTGCCGTTGCCCGCCAGGAACCAGTAAAAGCCCGTGACACCCAGCAGCCCGAGGCCCACCACCAGCATGCCGGTGATGGCGCCGCCGCGAAACGCCACATCCAGCGCCGGGCCGATGCCGTGGGTGGCCGCCTGCGCGGTGCGCACGTTGGCGCGCACCGACACATTCATGCCGATGAAGCCGCACGCGCCAGAGAGCACGGCGCCCACCACAAAGCCCACGGCCGTGGTGCCGTCCAGAAACACGCCGATCAGCACGGCCAGCACCACGCCCACGAGGGCGATGGTCTTGTACTGGCGGGCGAGGTAGGCGGCTGCGCCCGCCTGGATGGCTGCGGCAATCTCCTGCATGCGGGCGTTGCCCGGGTCTTTGGAAAGAATCCAGCCCCGGGCCCAGATGCCGTAGGCCACCGCGATGAGCCCGCAAACGAGGGCCAGGATGAGAGGGGATGTCAGTGCTGAGCTTGCAGCCATTCAATTCTCCTTGGTGTGTTGCACGGAGGGGGACCAACGCATCGGTGGTTTCCCCGCTGCGTTGCTTCCTCGTGCTACCCATGCGTTTCGCGCAGGAGCCGATTGGCCAACAGACCCAATTTACAGGCAAACGCCGGTTTGCAAGCGGGCAGAAAGGGGCGTGCGCCTAAAATCAGGGTTAATCCCGACGCTTCGTTGCGCTGCATCAGTGCCGAAGGCCTCGCGGGTTATCGTCAACAAACCACTATCCAAAGACATGTCCCTCAACAACGTCCCCCCAGGCAAGAACGTTCCTGACAGCTTCAACGTCGTCATCGAAATCCCGATGAACGCCGACCCGATCAAGTACGAAGTGGACAAGGAATCGGGCGCCATTTTTGTGGACCGTTTCATGACCACCGCCATGCACTACCCCACCAACTACGGGTATGTGCCGCAGACGCTGTCGGGCGACGGCGACCCGGTGGATGTGCTGGTGATCACGCCTTACCCGCTGTTCCCCGGCGTGGTCGTGCCCTGCCGCCCTCTGGGCATCCTGATGATGGAAGACGAGGCCGGTGTGGATGGCAAGGTGATTGCCGTGCCCACCTCCAAGATCCTGCCCATGTACGACCACTGGAAGACCGTCGACGACGTGAACGCCATGCGCCGCAACGCCATCGCCCACTTCTTCGAGCACTACAAGGACCTGGAAAAGGGCAAGTGGGTCAAGGTGCTGGGCTGGGAAGGCATCGACGCTGCCAAGAAGGAAATCACCGACGGCATCGACAACTACAAGAAGTCGCAAGCCTGATAGCCTTTGGGCGATTTCTGCCCGTAGCGCTGGTGTGATATGCGCCAGATGCTATCAAAATAAAAGCACGCCATCCATCTTGGATGGCGTGTTTTTTTGTGGGCGGCACCCTGCCAGGGTAGGGAAAAGCCGCGCCATGTGCGGCTGGGCGCGCTGATAGACTGCATTTTGTTACATGGCTGCGGCTGTTCCGGTGTTTCGAGGTACTTTGAGGTGATTCATGAAAATTTCTGATCTGCGCATTGGCGTCAAGCTGGCGGCGGGTTTCCTGGCGGTGGTGTTGCTGACCGCCTTGCTCGGCGCCATTGCGCTGGTGCAAATGTCCCGCATCCACGCCAACGCCGAGGAGATCGCCACCAACCTGCTGCCCAGCGTCACGCAAACGGGCGAGCTGCGCGTGCTGCTGAACCGCATGCGCCGCGCAGAGGCGGGCATGGTCGGCGCGCGCAGCGCGGCCGAGGTCAAGGCGTTTGCCGAGCAAGTCGCCGCGCGCCACAAGGACCTCAGCCGCGTCGAGGCGGTTTACGAGCCGCTCATCGACATGCCCAAGGAACGTGAGGTATTCAACGCCTACAAGACCCGCAAGGCGGCCTATGTGGCTCTGCAGGACAAGCTGGCTGACATTGCCAAGGGCGTGGACTTCAGCACCGCCGAGACCATGGAGCTGACCGCTGACGCCTTGAGCATGCTGTATTCGGGCGAGTCAGAGTCGGCTTTTGTGGCCACCGCCGAGACGCTGGGCGAGCTGCAAAAGATCAACTCGGACGCCGCCTTGCAAGCCAACGAGGAAGCGAAAACGGTGTTCAATGTGGCGCGCGCCTGGGTGCTGGGCACGCTTGCGCTGTGTGTGGCATTGGCCGCCGTGCTGGGCGTGGCCATCACCCGCGCCGTGACCCGTCCGGCCCACCATGCGGTGCAGGCTGCCCGCGCCATTGCAGATGGCGACCTGGCGACCGAAGTGCCTTCGGGTGGCAAGGATGAAATGGGCCAGCTGCTCAACGCGCTGGGCGACATGCGGGCCAACCTGGCGCGGGTGGTGTCGGGCGTGCGCAGCAATGCTGAAGGCGTAGCCTCAGCCAGCGCGCAGATTGCCTCCGGCAACAACGACCTGAGCGCGCGCACAGAGCAGCAGGCCAGCGCGCTGGAAGAAACGGCAGCCTCCATGGAAGAACTGGGCTCCACCGTGCGCCAGAACGCCGACAACGCACGCGCCGCCAACCAACTGGCCGTCAGCGCCAGCACCGTGGCCGTGCAAGGCGGAGACGTGGTGGCCGAAGTCGTCGAGACCATGAAAGGCATCAACGCCAGCAGCAACAAGATCGCAGACATCATCAGCGTCATCGACGGCATCGCCTTCCAGACCAACATCCTGGCCCTCAACGCCGCCGTCGAAGCCGCCCGTGCCGGCGAACAAGGCCGGGGTTTTGCCGTGGTGGCCGGAGAAGTGCGCAACCTGGCAG